>JBLHPA010000044.1:0-19766 GCA_047628235.1 Moritella sp. | reverse complement strand
CCCATTACATCCATGGTACCAATTAAAGAACCTTCACCACCAAATGATGGCATGGCAAAAAAGCCCTGATACTGCACAGCTGGATCAAACACCAAACCAAAAATTGAAATGGCAATAATCACCAGCAGTATTCCGCCCGGTACTCGCCGCTTTTCAAGCCCAAAAATAGCCGCCAGACCAATCACCGACATCAGTACAGGCAGAGAGGTAAACTCACCTAATGTAACTGGCAGACCTGGGAAAGGATTTTTCACCACTAACCCGACACCATTTGCGGCAATAAGCAGTAAGAACAGACCGATACCAATACCGGTACCATGCGCAATGCCGTGAGGAAGATTAGTCAGGATCCATTGTCGGACACCCGTAACTGTGATTAAGGTAAACACCACCCCCATTAAGAACACCGCACCTAACGCGACAGGAATAGAGATCCCCTGACCAAGTACCAGGCTAAACGCGGTAAAAGCAGTGAGTGAAATAGCACAACCAATGGCCATTGGTAATTTAGCCCAAAGGCCCATTAATAACGAACCAAATGCCGCGATCAGACAGGTTGCAATAAATACTGCGCCCGGATCAAAACCGGCCGCACCCAGCATTCCAGGTACAACAATGACTGAATAAACCATGGCTAAGAATGTCGTTAGTCCTGCCACCAACTCCTGGCGAACAGAACTGCCGCGCTTGGTTATTTCGAAATAACCATCAAGCCCCCCCTTATGCACGTCAACGGTCTCGTCCGCCGTCGCCGTATCTATCACTAATTGCTCGTTATTGACTCCAGTATTATTAGACATTATTTTTTTCCTTTTAATTGTAATCCGTTGTGCAGAAAAGAAGGAAATGATCCGCGTATAACAGCATTAAACGTGGGTAATTTTCTTGTCCCTGCTACTAGCATTGATTTGTAATAAAAGTCTTCTATCTCGTTTAAAAAAATAGTATTAAAAAAATATAGCTTCAAAAAATATCTAGTTTCAAAAAATAATAAATTGTACGTCAAAGTGGTTAATCAAATATCAAAAGCGTTAATTGTGTGTATACACCAAACTACCCGCCACATAGGTTCTGTAAATGCTGCGGTCGTCGGCAAGAGTAATCAAAATAAATAACTCATCGGACAGCGACTTAGAGTTATCAAAGCGCAGCTGTTGCAATGGCGTTGCGCAGGGGTCAACAACCACAAAATCGGCTTCTTTTCCCACTTCAAAGTTACCGATCAGATGATCCAGTGACAATGATTTAGCGCCCCCTAATGTTGCCAAATAAAACGCTTCAAATGCAGGTAACCGATATTCCTGTAACTGCATGACTTTGTAGGCTTCATTTAGGGTTTGCAGTATGCTAAAAGTGGTGCCAGCACCAATGTCTGTGCCCATGCCAACTCTGATTTTACGTCGCCAGGCTTCCTCTAATTTAAATAACCCGCTGCCAAGATAAAGGTTTGAGGTGGGGCAAAAAGCCACTGCGGAGTCCGTCTCCTGCAGGCAATCCCATTCTTTATCTTCGAGGTGTATCGAGTGCGCAAAAATACTCTTCGATCCGGTTAAACCGTGGTGGTGATAAACATCCAGGTAATTTTCGCGCTCTGGATATAACCCTTTCACCCATTCAATCTCATTTTTATTTTCACACAGATGAGTATGCATATAAGTATCAGGGAATTCTGCCTTTAGTCGGCCTGCTGCATCGAGCTGTTCGGGGGTTGAGGTGGGCGCAAAGCGTGGGGTGATAGCATATAAGGCACGGCCTCGTTTATGCCATTTTTCAATCAGTTTTTTACTGTCAAGGTAACTGGTTTCAGCTGTATCGAGCAGATAATCGGGTGCATTGCGATCCATCATCACCTTGCCCGCAATGATCCGCATATTATAATGTTCCGCTTCTTCAAATAACGCATCGACTGATTCAGGGTAAACGGTGCCAAACACCAATGCTGTCGTGGTGCCATTGCGTAATAATTGCTTGAGAAAAAATTTAGACATTTCGCAGGCGTATTCTTTATCGTTATAACGTCCTTCGGTCGGAAATACGTAGTTTTCTAACCACTCCAGCAATTGCTCACCATAAGCGCCAACCATTTCAGACTGGGGATAGTGAATATGGGTATCAATAAATCCAGGCATAATTATTTTGCCGGGGTAATTTCGCACCCGCACTGAGGCGGGGATCTGAAAATTGCCGTCTTCCCAACGACCTACCCACTTAATTTTGCCGTGTTCAACAAGTAATAATCCGTCTTTGATATAGCGTACATTTTGTTCAATATCTTCAGGCTTATCGACCACACGCTTAATGTCTAAAATTGTGCCTCTAATCGCCTTCATTGATTGGGAATGTCCCATATAAACCTCGTCATAATATAAAATTCACAGGAATAAAATAATGCCAACCTGCAGCTGTAAACTCACCAACATACCCATGAACACTCAAAATATTGACTCCGTATTTCAAATATTCTTGGGTATAAATGCCGCAGTCATGACCCGCAATTAGCCATGACCGCGGCAAAAATATAGCTACATATACTTAATATAACTACAGTTTGTTTAACCCCCTCAGCACTTTTTCAGGGGTAAAATGCCAATCGCGGATCCACACACCACAGGCATCATGGATAGCAGATGCAATCGCTGGTGCAGCCCCATTAACCCCGATTTCAGAGATTGATTTAGCGCCATAAGGGCCGATAGGATCATCACTTGGTACTAATACCGCTTTGAATTCTGTCGGAATATCATCAATCATCGGCGCGCCATAACTCTTCAGATCCCGAGTAAGCGGAATGCCGTTATCATCATATACAATCTCCTCGATGAGGCTGTGACCAATAGCGCGCATGCTGGCACCATAAATCTGACCCAGTGCTAATTCTGGATTAACCGGCGTACCGCAATCTAACAAGGCATGGAATTTATCCAGTTTTATCTCACCCGTACGGGTATTCACCGATACTTCAGCAAAATTAGCGCCATAAGGAAATGCAAATTCAGAGGTAATAAAACAACCCGATGCTAACAACTGTCCCCAACCAGTGCCGCTCTCAGCTTTTCGCGCAATATCAAAGTAACTCACCGAGCCACGACTGCCTTTCACTAACCCCGGTGCAATAATCTGAACATTTTCAATGCTATCTTCAAGTAGCTCTGCGCCGTATTTCAAGATCTTCTCGCGCATGGATTCCGCCGCTAATTTGGCCGCATTGCCCGAGAAACAAGTTCCTGATGAAGCGTAAGCGCCTTTGTCGAACGGGGCATGATCGGTATCACCCGAGATAATGGTAATGTCATTCATTGGGCAACACAGCACTTCTGCTGTCAGCTTGCTGACCACCGTGTCTAACCCGGTACCAATATCAGCGCCACCAGAATGGACGATGAAAGTACCATCGGACGCCATCTTGATGCTGCAGTTTGCTTGATCAATATCTGGAATGCCGGATTTTTGTTGCATAATGGCTGCACCACGGCCGACTTTCCAATCACCCTCCGACTCTTTCGGTGAATCCCACTGAATTAATTCACGGCCCTCACGTAAAATCTCTTTCAGTGCGCAACTGTGCACTTTAGGTGGATGGGTCGGCATTTTTCCTTCACCAATCGCCGCCAAAATTTTCAGTTCTTGCCCTTCGACTACGCGATTTTTTTCAATCATATCCAAATGGTCAATACCCAGCGCTTCAGCCAGTTCAGCCATTGCCATGGTTAACGCAAAATTACCTTTCGGTGCACCATAACCTTGATAAGCACCCGTTGGGCAAATGTTTGAATAATAAGTCGTCACCCGAAAATCAACATTGTCACACGGGTACAATGGTAACGACAGCGCAGGGCCGTTACAGGGGACGGTTAACGCGTGGTTACCATAAGGACCCGTATTCGCCAGAAAGTCCATATCGATAGCCGTTAACTTACCGTCTTTGGTCGCGCCAAGTTTGACGGTCACTTTGGCAACATGACGAGATGAATTACAAATAAACTCTTCTTCACGGGTATGATGGAAATAAACTGGACGTCCGGTGGTCCACGTTGCCCAGGCGCAGACATCTTCTAATAAAATATCCTGCTTTGAGCCATATCCCCCCCCCACGCGCTCTTTGACTATGTGAATTTTATTTTGCTTCACCCCTAAAATTTTGGCCACTTGTCGACGCACATGCCATGGCACCTGTGTGGCGTCGTGCATAACAAGACGATCACCATCCATGTAGCTGTAACAGATATGCATTTCAGCCGGGATCTGTTGCACCTGCTTCGATTCATAAGTACGTTCGATAATGACATCAGCCTCTTCAAAGCCTTTTGCCAGATCACCAATATGACCGCGGACACTCGCCGCAATATTTTTGCGGGGAGCGCAACCGATCGGGAAGTTAACGATCAACTTACCTTCACGTGGATCCGCGTTTTTATTCTGTTCTTCTAAATCCGCTGGCGCACCAACGCCATATTCAATCGGTTCGTTATGAATGATCGGGGCGCCTGCTGCACGCGCTTCATCAATACTCATTACTGGTTTTAATTGCTCATATTCAACTTGGATTAAGGTCAACGCCTGCTCAGCGATGGCAACACTTTCGGCAACGACAGCAGCCACTCGGTCACCCACGTGTCGTAATTTTTGCCCAAACATACGCCGATCCAGCGGTGACGGTTCCGGCGCACTCTGTCCACCCGGTGTATAGGGAATATCGGGACAGTTTTTATGCGTAATAACAGCAACAACACCCGCGAGCGCTTCGGCTTTACTCACATCTAAATGGGTGATCCATGCATGCGGATAAGGGCTACGCAACATCTTAATCACACAGGCATTAGCGGGGATCCGGTCTTCCACATAACAGGGTTTTGCCTGCACCATGACCGCGGAGTCAATCTTGGCACAATTTTTACCGACGATAACGAGATCGTCACGAAATTCAGGGGCAAATTTTTGTTTATATTCCGGGTCAACCATACGTTTACTGGCTAACTCGACCACCTCATAGAATTGCTGATAACCCGCATCACGACTGAACAAACCTGAAAGCGCATCATTGATTTGGACACGGTTTGGCTGGGCATTGGTTGCTAATAATTGGGTTAAAATAAGCGCTAAGGCAGGATCATTATAACCCGATTGGACAACGCCAACATCAATCATCGCCTGTTGCACAAGGCTCAATTGATTCCACTGGCCCAAAGATTCGGCAGTAACGACGCTTTTACCCTCTAATTGCGCGGCAATGAGCAGTGAAGCATTAACGAGTACCCCATCGAGCAAAATAACATCCGATCCCGCAAAACCATATCCATCATCGCTGTTACGCACCGAGTGATAACCAAGGCCATGTAATAATACCTGTACGTTCTCGCCGTTATGGCAATTAACATTCTGAATTCGTTCGTTTAGTGTAAATGAAATAGCCATGATTATAGCTCCTGTGCAAACTGCTGACACTCAGCAACCAGATCGGTAATGATAACGCCGGTAATGTAGCGTTTGTATGCCACACTGCCGCAGAGATCGTCAACGGGATTAATCGCATCGGCCACAGCCTGCTCTAATAATTCTTCCTGCAAATTTTGACCTTCCACATCGCGTAATCTTATTGGCACAGAGTAACCATTATGCAGCGGCGATGCGCCATGTAATGCGATCACTTGATTGCCCGACGGGTCAATAGATACAGCAGCAGTGATCACAGCAAGACCGGCTGCTGAACGGGTTAAGTTAAAGCTGGAGCAAGCTAGATCGGGGTTGGGGATAATCACTTTAATGATCAGCTCACGCTTGTCGTCATTCACATAATCTTCCACACTCACTTCACTATTATCTGCCAATACGACAATGGCATTCAGGGCAAACAGCGTCGGTAGCAATACAGGTTCAAGCTGGAACGCCGCGATTTCGCCGCCCAAGGTAGATTGATTACGTAGATGCAGCGAATAGATAAAGCCGCAGGCAATTTGCAAGGACGAAGGCGTCAGCGCATTATCGATAATGTTTTGGATCCGGCACATCGCGCCGATATGCAACATACCGTTCTTCATTTCGATTTTATCTAATGCTAATTTATCAATAGAAATGGCCACTGTTTTATCTGTTTTGGTTGGCGTGGCATTCAGTTTTGAGCCACCGGCAAACCAGGTGGACGTGGCGGAATGTTGTTGTTTAAGTGCCAGCGCATCAGCGATAGAATTGGGTTGTAATAAATATTTAATCATTGTTATTACCTTTTCAGAATTACAAATAACCTAAGCGTTTAAAGTGCTTCTATTTATTTCGGGCATATCGGTTTTGTCGAGCATATCGGGCGTATCAGGTATCCATAACTAGTTAAAGGCAACAATTGAGCCAGCTTTATTTATCCAAAAATAAAACATAATATTCGTGAGGAGTGTCTTAATTAAGTTATGAATTTAGCTGGTTATCTTGGTATGCCGGGCTAAAAATAGTGAAATCTATATGTTTGGCGCGATTATTGTGATCAACATTATTTATTTACTGTCTATCATCATTTATGTACTATCTATAATCGTTGATTTACTATCAATAGCCCAAAAAAAACGCTATCAATTTGATAGTGATAGCGTTTAAAAATCAATTTTTCCTAATCAGGTCATGGCCGCTAACCAATTTGATCCAACCAGCACTGTAATAGATTCAGTGACGTCCGGTGGCGGTATTGCGCCGAAGATCGCTGATCATCAATAGGGCAAATTAGGTCACTGTAAGCATGGATGATAGCGTCAATAAACCCCGGTGCCTGCAAAATAGAAATAGGCTTATTGCTAAGCCGCTGTTCTATTTCCACACTCCGCACAACCCGGGGTGCAACAGCCCCAAATGCCACCCGCCAATCGACAATAATATCCCCTTCTGTTTTAGCCAAACCCGCCACAGAAAGTTTGGTTAGCGCATTCGCGGCGCGCGTCCCCACCTTATGGTAGAAACTGATGGGTAAATCTTGTTTAGGAATGAGCACCTGGGTTAATACTTCATTATCCTGCAATGCATTACGACTGGGGCCGGTGATAAAATCGTGCAACGACACTTCGCGTGAGCCCTCAAGGGATGACAAGATCACCTTGGCATTGAGCAAATATAACGCCGGTAACGCATCCGCGGCCGGTGACGCATTACAGATGTTACCCGCTAAGGTCGCACGATTACGTACCGCTGGGGCTGCAATTTTGGCCACGCTCAGGCGCAGTATTTCTGGGACAAATGGACTGTGTTGAATCGTACTGAGATTCACACCCGCGCCGATGCACAAGACCGAACCCGTTTCTGTTTCCTGCACCTCAATAACGTTAAGTTGTTCTATCCTGTCAAGAAAAATAATATCGCGGTCAAAACTGGCAGGGATCCCTGGTCTTGCCGGATGTTGCACCATCAGATCGGTACCACCAGCAAACAGGGTGTATTTATCTGTCGCTAACAGCCGTAATACCGACTCTAGCGTCTCTGGGCGATGAGTTACAACCATAATTGAGCCCCCTTAATTGCTGCAATGTTGGCCGCATCGACGATCATGCCATAGCCCGTGCAGCGGCACAGATTACCGGACAATCCGGTTCTAATTTCATGCTCGCTGGGCGCTTTAGTCATATCACTGCGCCCGTCGAAAAGCGCGTATAACGCTAACACCATGCCCGGCGTACAAAATCCGCACTGCACGCCTTTTGCTTCGAGTAACGCATTAATCAAACACTGGCCTTTTGCTGTCTGCCTTATGCCCTCTAGCGTCATCACGGTTGCGCCACAGACTTGGCCGATGGGTAACATGCAGGCATTGACTAACTGCCCATTAAGCAATATCGAACAAGCACCACATTCACCTTCACCACAGCCCTCCTTTGTTGCTGTTTTAACTAAATTGTCACGCAGTACATTGAGCAATGATTGCATCGGATCCGCGTCTACGGATACCACTTCATTATTTAGCAAAAATTCCATCTTCATGGTCTACTCCGTCATGCTCTTAAAGGTCGATGCCTTAAAGTAAAATGTCTGATCGTGCCCGTCACCATACAAAGCTTCACACACTTTTTCTGGCGTCACGGGTATCGATGAAAAGGGTTTGTTGATAGCATTCTCTACCGCCGCAGTAAACGCGGCTGCGCCCCCATTATGGGTCAATTCACCGCCCCCTTTTGCGCCATTTGGCCCAAACGGGTAAGGGTTATCGATCAGATCGCTCTCTATACTGGGCACGTCAAGTGCAGTGGGGATGACATAATCAGCCATGCTTTTCTGAGCAAAAACGCCGTCACTAGTGAGTTCCATTTTCTCACAGCTACCATAACCGAGCGCTTGTACCAAACCACCGTCAATCTGCCCTTGAAATACCTTGCCATCAATGGCCCGGCCAATATCATAAACCGCCCATACCCCAGTGATGGTGCTCTCACCCGTGGCCAGATCCACATCAACCTGTACCACATTTACCCCATAACTGGTTACCTGGTAAGCATTGCCTTGATAGGTATCCTGGTTCCACACGTGATAATCGGGTTTACGGTAAAGTTCTTCAATTTCCTGATACTCACCGTCAATCCATTTTGCCAGTAGCCGTTGCGCAGCTTTTTCTAACAAATAGCCCACAATAACGATGGAACGCGATGCCACTGTCGGTCCTGAATCTGGTACCTTGCCAGTATCAGGGGCCGCATAATAGACTCGTTCAAGGGGGATATTAAGAGTATCAGCTACGATTTTACAGAAGGTAAGACTCAGGCCCTGTCCCATATCGGTATTCGACGCCAGAATATGCACCGCACCATCGGCTTGTTTGACTAAGCGTACTTTGCCTCGCACCAGGGTGTCTTCCAGATCGCCGGCAAAACCACAGCCGTGCTGAAATATTGCCATGCCGATGCCACTACGTTTGCGGGCGTCCGCTGGCTGTTGTGCGAAATGTGCTGTTTTATTTTTATAATCAGACAGTTCATTAATGCGCGTGAACATTTTATCCAGTACCAGCTCGCCAAATATCTTGCCGCCCGTCAGTGACGTAGAATCGGACGTTAAGAAATGACGTTGTTTAAATGCCGCCGGATCTTCACCTAACTGTTTGGCAACGTGATTGAGGTGCGTCTCGATACAAAAACAGGTTTGTGGTGAACCAAAGCCACGAAATGCGCCCGTCGGTACCGTATTGGTTGCCCAGGCATGTCCTTCTGCACGTACATTAGGAATATCGTAGACATTGGTTACCGTGGTTAAAGAGCGCTGCAACACGATCCCGGAAAGACTCAGATAGGCGCCGCAGTTAATATCAAACTTAACATCCATGGCAACAATGTTACCCTGCGCATCGATACCGGTGCGATAACGAAATTCAGCAGGGTGGCGTTTAGACGTAAAGGCAATATCTTCTTTGCGCTCAAGAATAATGCGAATGGGTTGCTGTAATTTTTGCACGGCAATCGCCAGTGGCCCAGCCAATACATCCGGGTAGTCTTCTTTACCGCCAAATGCTCCGCCGGTGGGGCACTGGATCGCCCGCACATGATCATGCCCGAGCACTACGGCCATACAGTGATGGACATACCACGGACATTGCATCGAGCCTTCGATAACAATTTTACCCGCTTCCGGATAGCCGACAAGACCTTGGGTTTCGAGGTAAATATGTTCTTGATAACCGGTATTGCACGTCTCTTCAATAATGGTGACGGCTTGCGCAAAGCCCGCATCAATATCACCTTTATTTAAACTATGGGTATCAAAAACATTATCCGTTCCGTGTATCGCACCATCAATCAAAGCGTGCGATTGTGCCACCGTGTAGGCGGGTTGAAGTGGGGTGTAATCTACTTTTATCTGCTGCAGTAACTGTTCAATTACATCCGGTTTTGGCCCAACTAACAAAAATATAATCTGGCCAACATAACGGACTTCGTTTTCAGCAAATGCTGGCCAGTCTATTTCAACAATTGGCAACGCATTTTGCCCCGGCACATCATTCGCACCAAACAGGTGGTAACCTTCGGGTAATTCGGGAATAACAACCGCTTTGATTAAGCCTCGGGGGCAAGAGGAGCGATAAAACCGCCCCTCTAAGCGTCCCTCGTAATGGCGGTCAGCGATATACTTTGCTTCTCCAGTGGCTTCAGACCACTTGAATTCAGTATTCAACTTTTCCATAACACGATCTCACATTAGTCTAACTGATCCATGGTATGCCATAAACGTTCAGCAACTTTTCTTGCCTCAGCATAGATAGGACCAATATCAAAGGGGAAAGCGCGATCTTCATAGACAAAATCACCCTCTACCATCACACTATTGACGTTACCGGCATTCATGCCATAGGTCATATGGCCTGCCAGATTATCAGCAACAAACGGGGTTGGGCTGGTGTAATCGAGTATGGTTAAATCCGCCTTATTACCCGCTGCCAAGCGTCCGAATTTAGCACCGAAGTTACGCGCTAAAATCTCGTTACCGTTCCATAAACTGCGTGCGAAACTATCCGGCCACAGTGGTCCGCCTGCATCACGGTGTTTAAAAAAGGCAAACTTCAGTTCTTCAAACATATCGGCGCCAATCCCATCGGTGCCGAGCGCTACATTTTTAAACCGCGTTATTTTACTGTTATAACCGACATTGTTGTTCATGTTTGAACGTGCGTTATGCACTAAGAAACCATCTTTGCCATTCAGAATATCGATGTCACGATCGGATAAGAACAGGCCGTGCGCGATCAATGTTTTCTCATTGATCAGACCAAAACGGTCCAGACGTTCAATAATGTCTTCGCTGTAGTGGTGGTGGCTGTGGGTCACATCATAACGGTCCTCTGCAGCATGAATATGGATACCCCGCCCCGTCGCCTGCATCGCTTCAGCCATCATAGAGAGACCGTCGTCAGTGACCGTAAAGGGCGCATGCGCGCCAATATGAGATTCCACCAGATAAGGTTCTTCGCCTTTGGCTTTGGCACTGTCGATCAAGTTGGCAAAGGCAATGTTCTCCTCCACACCCGCGGCCATCTCTTTTAAGCCACCGTTGCGATCTGTGGTCTCAAAACAGGTCATGCCTCTTAAACCCGCTTTCAAAAAGCCTTTACGCACGGTATTCAGCGAACCGGCAATAAAATTAGGTGATGCATGGTGATCAATCACCGAGGTACAGCCACTCTTGATCGCTTCTAACGAGCAGATAAGGCCGCTGTAGTACACCGCTTCTTCATCTAACGCACGGTCCAAACGCCACCATACATTCTTCAAAATAGAGATGAAATCGGGGCTCGGTTTAATATCCGCCATGACACCACGGGATAAACCAGAGTAGAAGTGATTATGTGAACACACCATGCCTGGCATCACGATCCGGTGCTTCATATCTTTAACCGTGGCATCGGGGTATTTTGCACAGAGATTGGGGCCAACATCCTTAATAACACTCCCTTCGATTACAATATCAACACCTTCACGGATAAGTGCAGGTTCAATCTGTACTGCGGTCGCATTTTTTAATATTAACATTCTCATCATCCTTGCTTTAAATTCAACTAAGCCCAGCTAAAAACTGGGCTGCACTGACCAACCTAAAGCTCGACACTGCCGAGCAGGTAACTGTGATTGGCATGCACATAGCTGATGATTGCGGCCTCATCGGCAAGTGCGGCGGGCAGATCAATTTCACTCTGCGGTGTGATGGTGGCAGTATAGGTTTTACCCTCACTGCGCACGAGTACGGTAGCACCTTGCACATAGAAACCTGCATTGGTACTATTTTCAAAGTCTTCGTTGAGGTTGTATATGGTGAATTTATCTTTATAGGGCTTGCTGTCCCACGGACAGAACTGCGCGCAGTTGCCACACTCGTTACAGTAGGCATCAATGTGCAGGGTTTGGAACTGATCATGGAAGCCCGGGATCGGCAGTGAAATATTGGCACGGTTGGGACAAACATCAACACACTTACTGCAAATATACGAACATTCCAGGCAGCGTTTCGCTTCCTGTTCAATGAAGGCATCTTGCTCATCAATATCTGCTGAACTGAGCAGCGTCACCTGAATATTACCCTTACGTGCATAAATATCGTCGACATTTACCACCGATTTTACTTCTGCTAGCGAGTCATCGACGGCTTCACGAGCTAAGATAGCGGTGGCGACTTTTCGGCCACCAGAAATGGCCGATACGATGGAGGAAGGCCCGGTATCTGCGTCACCCATTAAGAAGACGTTTTTAACCCCAGTTTCACCGGTTTCAGCATTCACTTTAGGCCAACCATCGGCGTCCATAGGAATGCCCATGCGCGTTAAGGCGGTGCGATTACTCTGCTCACCCACGGCAGTAATGAGCGCATCAAACTGCAGTTCAATGGTTTGGTCGGTAGCAACTGGGCGACGACGGCCTTTCTCATCCGGCTCACCTAATGTCATGACCCTGGCAATGAGCTTACCATCGGCGTAGAACGCTTCTGGATTGGTCAAAAACATGAATTCAACGCCCTCTTCCACGGCTTCATCATATTCTTCTTTGTACGCAGGCATTTCAGCTTCGGTACGACGATACAGCACCGTAACCTTGTTTACGCCATCCACTTTTAAGGCCGCGCGCGCACTGTCCATGGCGGTATTGCCGGCACCGACAACCGCAACATGTTTGCCCAACGTATTGCTGCCCGTAGCAAATTCACCGTCATTAAAGCGACGTAAAAACTGCAATGACTTGAATATATTGGTGTTATCACCCGCAAGCGCGATAGGATTCCCCTGATCGGCACCGATACCCAAGCAGATATACTTAAAACCGCTGCTTTTCAGCACATCAACGCTAAGATCAGGATCACAGCCATACTCAAAATTAACCCCATGGTCTTTAACAAAGTTAATATCTTGTTCAATGGTTTCGGCCGGAATTCGGAACTGAGGAATAATGTTTTTAACCACACCACCCGCTGACCGTTCTTTTTCAAAAATAGTAACAGGGTAACCTGCGCGTGCCATAAAATAAGCCGCAGACAGACCAGCAGGGCCAGCACCAATGACCGCGACCGGATGCTTGCTAATATCAAGATCGGTTCTCTGCCATTTCGCTCTATAGTCCTTCCAGCCTTTCGCCAGCCCGATCTTCTTCATGTCACGTATATTTAACGCACCTTCATAATCACGACGTGTGCAGTTAAACTGACATTGATGGTCACAAATATGCCCGGTGATCGCAGGCAGTGCATTACGCGAATAGATCACATCTAAGGCATCACTGTACTGACGCAATCCCATTAGACGAATATATTCAGGAATATCCTGGCTGATTGGGCAGGCAGTAACGCAAGGGGCGATATAACAATCGGTTAGCGGGAGTTTTTTGTTAACACTGATCGCCTCTGGGCCACGCCACTCTTTTTGGGTGTACTCAGCAACCAGTGATTTGGCCGCAAGCGCTTCAAGTTTGACTAAATCAATCGACTGCATGTCCCATTTGTCACTCTTCTCCAGCGTTTTGGCACAATCTGCTAAGCGCATGTAGCCACCGGGTTTAAGCAGATCGGTCGCCATCGTGATCGGACGGATCCCGGTTTCAAAAATCTCCTGAATATTGAATTTACTGGCGCCGCCAGAATAAGAGATAGGCAGAGTGCCGTTAAATTCACGGGACAATTCCAGTGCCACATTAATCGAAAGCGGGAATAAGGCGCGACCAGACATGTACATTTCTTTGTCAGGTAACCGACCTTTTTTATTTAATGTGCCTAAGGTATTGGTTAATTTAACCCCGAAACCAATCGCATGTTCTTTCCCCAGATCCACCAGACGGTGCAGCATGGCTTTGGCCGCGTCAATCTGCAGGTCATGACTGAATGATTCTTCACTTAACGCGATATAATCAAAACCAGCATTGTCCATGATGCCACGAACGCGTTGGTAGCCAAGCAAGGTTGGATTGAGTTTAACGAAGGTATTGATCTTCTTCTCTGCAATCATATAGCGGCAGATTGCTTCAATTTCGGTGGGCGGACAACCGTGCATAGTAGAGAGTGTCAGACCACGGGTGAGCTGCGGGGTAATGGCATCGGCGATTGTCAGCAACTGCTCGGCACTGTGGCCGGGCGCAAAGTCAGCAATAAACGCTGGCGCGCTAATAAAGGTTTTTAATTCGGCAATATAGCGATGGAAGTCAGGATGTTCACTGGAATCGAGCATATCGTCAATATAGGTCTGCATTGGCGCGGTTTTAATGCCTGCTAAATCATAACCCACACTCATATTAAAGATGAAAGAATGCGGCGTATCGGGTTGAAATAGGGCTTCGAGTAAATGCAGTGCAATCCACGCTTTTAAATACTCGTCGTACGCTTTTACTAAGGTAAACTCGGTTGACCACTCGGTATTGAAACATTCATCTTCAGCATCAATACAGGGTTTGGCGAGTTCTAATTTATCCAGTTTCTGAACCGTTTTCAGTTCCATGAAACGGCCACCCGCTAACCACGAGCAGATAATATTTTGAGCTAATTGAGTATGTGGCCCAGCCGCCGGCCCTACAGGCGTCTCACAATTTTCACCCCAGACAGACAGCGACGCGTCTATGTCTTTTCGATAAAACTGCTTCTTTGGTATGCCAAAAATTGACTGGCTTTCTTTATACTCGCTAAACATACGTTGAAGAACTTCTCCAAACGGTACGGGACGCATGATATCACCCATCTAAATCTCCTTAAGCTGGCTATAATTTGCTGTATACCCATGGTCAGATTGCAACTAATGAGCCAGATGTAACGGAAGGAAGAAAGCAGGGGGTATTTCGTGATAAAGGTCAAAAACAGGCATGATTATGTCATTCTGAACCAGCGATGTCGGCTGACAACGCACTTTAAGGTGGGCAGCTGAAGTATCACTTTAATAACGGACTATCACTTTGATATCGATCAGACGGATGTGAGTGGTAATAGGATTGCAGCAGGCGTTGATAAGCCTCTGGGGTGTCGACGTCCAAATAAAGCTCGGCTAAATTCAGCTGCAGATAACGGACTGGCTGCGGCATGATCAGTGCTTTCATGCTGCTACTGGGCTGTGCGTGCAGAATAGACGATATCAATGACGGGGGTAATAATACCGGGTGCCCCGGCTTTATTTCATTACCCGGAAACAATGTGTACTGGCCGCGCGCGCGCCACATCCTTTGATAGGTAGCAGAACTGATGCAGGGCATATCACCATGGCAGATAAAGAAGTGCTCACTATTGACCAGCGCCACGCCACATTGAATGGAGCTAAACATACCTTGCTGATAATCGGCGTTAATCACCACCACTATACGATCATCAAGTTGATAGCGCTGTCGCAATTCCTCACTACGATAACCGACAACTAAAATTACGCGAGAGCAATGACTTAGCGCATTTTCGATACTCTGATCAAGGATTGTCTGACCGCGGTAGGGTAACATTAATTTCCATTGCCCCATGCGAGAAGAGAGCCCCGCTGCAGGCATCACACAATCAATAATTTGCTCTGTTTTTATCATTTTTCTCACTGGTGACTCATGTTAGGGTTAACTATTTTAGGGTCAACCGTTTAAGATTCAGCTATTTTAAGGTCAATTATGCCGCTTAGTATGTTCAGCATTACACAAACAACTCCACGGGTGATCGCGCTGGTTGGGGCCGGAGGTAAAACATCAACCGCGTTTTGGTTAGCCCAGCAGTTTAAACAACACGGTCATTGTGTACTGGTATCGACCACCACCAAGATGTTTCACCCCAAAGCCGATCAAGCCGACCACTTTATCAGTGATAGTGATAGTAATATTGATAGTAATAGCAACGCTGACAATCAATTTGATTGCCTTATACCAGAACAAACCTGCAATACATTATTATCACGTCTACAAAATCAAAAAACTGAGCCATCTATCACTTTTTGCTTTCAGAGAGAAATACAATCCACTGATAACAGTGCGAAAAAAAAGGTGATCGGCATCGTGCCAGGATTGGTTAATCAGCTAAAAAACAATTCTCCTTTCACAGTTTTTATCATTGAAGCTGATGGCGCTCACTGTAAGCCATTAAAGGCCCCCGACAGGCATGAACCTTGCTTACCTCTTTGTTCAGATATGGTAATAGGTATAACCGGTGCTGAGAGTATTAATACGCCGGCCAATGCTGACAATATTCACCGCTGGAACACGTTTTCTGAATTAACCCAGTGTTCCCAAGGTGACCTTATTGATCATCGGGTTTTGCAGCGATTAATCGCGCACCCGCAGGGCATGTTCAAGCACGCCCCTGCGCATGCTCGCAAGGTCTGGTTAATCAACAAAGTCGACCTAGCGCCGTCTTATCAACAACTTATAAAGACGGCCCAAACGGTGATAGCGGGTACTGACCAACTGGATGAAATTTGGCTGACGACGATGCTCAGCATTTCACCCATAAAAGATATAATTAAAAAATAATGAAGCGAGTATTTTATATATAACGCCTTCATACATGGAGTTTATTTTAATGAATATATTTAGCCAAGCAGCACTGTTAGAACAACAAAACATCCCATTCGCATTAACTAATATCATCGAAACAACGGGCTCTTCTCCTCGGCATAGCGGGCAAATGATCGTGAAGTCTGATGGTGCCATCATCGGTACTGTCGGCGGCGGCATGATTGAGCGTTATGTGATTGAACAAGCCATTGAAGCGATTAGCCAAAGAGAGTCTCGGGTTGTAAAAGGCAGAATGACCCGCTCGGGTCCTGAAGCGATGGGCATGGATTGTGGCGGTTCGATGACGGTGTGTATCGATGTTTATGGATTAAGACCAGCACTGGTGCTGATTGGCGCAGGACATGTTAATCGGGCGGTGGCTCATGCCGCCAATATCCTCGGTTTTGATATAACAGTCGCTGATTCCTATTCAGAAAGCTTGGCCGAAGCACATTTCCCTGCAGGCACGAAGCGGGTGCTTGGCAAAACCATGGATGATGCCATTTCACAACTCACTATTAATGCAGAAAGTTATGTGCTGATTGCGACAAACCATCAAGACCAGGATGCGATTTCTTCCCTGGTAAAATGTGATACTAAGTACATCGGGCTAATGGCCAGCCGACGTAAAATACAGACGCTGTTTAATCATCTGCGCAAATCGAATGTTAACGAGTCACACATCCAGGCTATCCACTCGCCAGTTGGTTTTAATATTGGCGCAGAAACACCCGAAGAGATCGCCATCAGTGTGATGGCTGAAGTGCTGAAAGTAAAGAACAGCGCGACCGGTGAGCAGATGAAAGACGATACTCGCGTTAATCGTAAGAGATTAGTGCTGATCCGCAGTGCCGGTGACATCGCTACGGGTGTCGCGGTACGTTTGCACAATGCCGGTTTTAAGGTAGTGATGACTGACATCGCGCAACCGACCGTCATCCGCTGCACGGTTTCTTTTGCGCAGTGTTTATATGGGCAGCCCGTGACCGTTGAGGGGATCACCGCGCAAAAAGCGAATAATTGTGAGCAGGTCTATAAGACCTTCGATCAAGGCATGATCCCGGTCATGGTTGATCAAGAATGCCAGCACTTAAGCAGTTTAAAACCCACCTTTGTTGTCGATGCTATTTTGGCCAAGCGTAACTTAGGCACCACCAAAGACATGGCACCGATCACCATCGCCCTCGGCCCCGGTTTTAGTGCCGGTATCGATTGCGACGCCGTCATTGAAACTAATCGCGGTCACGCGTTAGGCCGGATCATTTACCGGGGAGAAACCCTGGCGAATACCGGTATTCCCGGCAACATTGCGGGTTATACCCATCAACGTGTGCTGCGTGCACCAATAAACGGGGTGATGCACAATCATGTTGCTCTGGGGGATATCGTTGCGGAAGGTGATTTGATTGCCCACGTCGATGACAGCCCAGTGCGCGCCCCGCTCAGTGGGATGGTTCGCGGTTTACTCAATGACGGGTTAAGCGTGACCAGTGGCTTTAAAATTGGTGATATTGACCCACGCGGTCCAGACGCCGATTACACCACCATTTCAGACAAAGCCCGCGCTATCGGTGGCAGTGTACTAGAAGCCGCCCTGTTTTTAGAACGCACCACATTAGGCTAGTCGTTTACCGCCTCGACATTAAGCTAGCCGTAATGACGTCAACAGAAGTCGAGCGAATACAGCTCGGCTTAACGGTTGTTCGCAACGTTCAGTCTACGCAAAAATACATCAAATAGGAGAAATATCGATATGAATAACAACATCATAAAAGTGTCAAGAAACACAGAGCATGCACCCAAAAGTGCGGTATCTACACAAACGGTAGCGTTTTCTCATTACAATAATATTTCAGCTCAATTACCTCTCGATCCTAAAACGGGTAAAGTGATAGCTAATGATATAAAAGAGCAGACAAAACAATGCTTAAAAAATATTAAAGCCATTATAGAAAGTATCGACCACAGCATGGACGATGTTGTTAGAATCAACATATTCCTTAAGGATATCTCCGATATTGACGCTGTAGACGCAGTTTATGCCACATTTTTCCAACGCTATTTTCCGACACGCACGACTGTCGCGGTTGCGGCTTTACCGATGAATGATGCTTTGATACAAATGGATGCAGTTATTTCAAATGGTGAAGGTACAGCGCCACAAGATCCTTGTGCTCTGATAAAACTGGCGAGAAATACTGATAATGCGCCCAAAAGTGCGGTATCTACACAAACTGTCGCTTTTTCTCATTACAACAATGTCTCAGCTCAATTACCTATCGATCCTAAAACGGGTAAAATGGTAGCCGGTGGCGTCAAAGAGCAGACTGTGCAGTGCTTAAAAAATATTAAGGCAATTTTAGACAGTATCGACGTTCCTTTTGACGATATTGTTAAAGTAAATATCTTCCTTACACACCTTTCGGATATTGACACCGTAAACGACGTTTACACCACATTTTTCCCCGACTCGGCTATCGCTAGAACCATAGCCTATGTGCCTGCACGTACAACAGTTGCAGTTGCTGCTTTACCTATGGATGCTTTGGTACAAATTGATGTTGTTGTTTCACACGGAGATGGTACCCCCCCACAAGCTGTTGAAGACAGGCATGGACTTATAATAAGCGCAACTAATACAGACAATGCACCCAAAAGTGCGCTATCTACACAAACGGTCGCATTTTCTCATTACAACAATGTTTCAGCTCAATTACCTTTAGATCCAAAAACGAATAATATGGTCACTGGTGGTGTAAAAGAGCAAACAGAACAATGCCTAAAAAATATCAAGGCAATTGTGGAAAGTGTTAACCATGTTATGGACGATGTAGTTAAAATAAATATCCAACTTAAAAATATCGCCGATATTGATGCTGTAAACGAAGTTTACACAACATTCTTCAAAAGCGTTCTTCCTGCAAGAACAACCGTTGGCGTTTCATCTATATCTATGGATGCTTTAATACAAATTGATGCTGTTGTGTCTAATTGTGAAGGTACACCGCCACAGGCATAACAGGCATTTTATTGTTGCGAACAAAGCCTAAACTCACGTTGAGGCTTTGTTCTATATAGGCTACTCAAGGACGGGCTTGAAACGTCACTCCTTTCGGAAGTGGATTTTAATGCCTTGAAACGCCTTTGCAGTACTGATAAATACTTAGATCTTGTTGAGGGGAATTACCTACTGATGTGCACCGGAATACATTTACCAAAATACATTCGGTGTTCACATACATTCGGTTTAGATCTTAAGCCAATTTTGGACAGGATTGGCTTAGATCTATTGTACTAACTGAGGTCATACACATTAGATTTTGTAGGGTAAGTGAA
>JBLHPA010000043.1:0-20792 GCA_047628235.1 Moritella sp. | reverse complement strand
AAGGCATTCGCGCGCGGAGAAATGGCAATATGCTTTAATTTCCCCATATTAAGATCTTGGTGCAGCAGTTGGGTTTCACCTGTAGTATGGAAAATACTTAAGCTGTTATCCGCCGCGATAGTCAGAAAGCCTTTGCGTGAATATTCAGTGGTGATATCTTCAATACTGGCCTCTGCATCAAACTGACGAATTTTGGTAAATTTGCGTTCACCATCTTTGGCAACTTCAAACCACTGGCTCACAACGCCATTATCATTTGCAACCAATAGCGAACTAGCACCAGTTAACAGCGCCACTTTCGTTACATCATGTTGGTTTTCATTAATATCTAATACTTCAAGTATAGAAATATCATCTATATCGCGAATATCATAGATTGAGAGTTTGTTACCACTGCGCATGAAAATAAAGCGAAAATTAGGTGAAAGTAATACTTGTTCAACAGCCATGGGCATCGAAGGTAACTCAACAATTTCACTGCTCCATTCAAGCTCTTCAGTCATGAAGTTTTCTTCAGCGACATAACGCGCTAACAGGCCTCGACCGTCAGCTGTGATGCCAACAATTGCGGCATTTTCATTTTCGACTTCAATGGCAATCTGCGCCAAAGGCTTGCCAGCAGAATCGATAATTATCGCTTCTTCACCAAAGGGGAAATTCACCTGAGGGGTAATAACGCGACGATCATTAGGATAACTAATATCAAAATCTGCCTCGCTAACTAAGACCGATCCATTATTAAAACCAAATGCAACTATTTGTGATGTTGGCCCTGATTGCGCGAAAGAGATTGCGCGCTCCGGCAGATCATAATGAGTGAGAGCAATCGTTGGATCTTGGGTATTGAAAAAATTAATCCCCTGATCACTATACCGGTAAGCAACTTCATTCTGCTCTTCCATCGCCAACGCATAAGTGGTACCTGGAAACGATTGACTGTAGTGTGCCTGCCGCTCTATTTTCGCAGATTCAAAAACAGGATAAACAACGTACAGTAAGTAAAAGAAAATCAACAGCAGAGTCACCAGCACGACGCCCCCGCCCATTTTAATCCCATACTCAGCGAGTTTATCTTTAAGTAAACGCTTACGGGATCCCGATAACGTTAAAGAAAACTGTTCAGCCATCTTTCCCTCGTATTTAGCTATAATTTATGACATTTGGATTATATGTAATATTTGTGACATTTATATTACATAGCTCAAGCTTGTTAGGATCACGACCAGATTTGATCGACTGATCTCTGATATTTTAGCCTCGGCGCTATATTTGTGCCTGCTATTTACATATCATACCTACATCAAATAATGATGATAAAAATTACTGACGTGCATAGTTTATAGAGGAATTAGTAATGCTAAAACAACTTATAGTAACGCTTATTGGTGATGATAAATCAGGGCTAATTAAGAACTTATCAAGCGTCGTTACAGAGCATAAGGGAAACTGGCTGGCAAGTAACATGAGTGAATTAGCAGGTCAATTTGCGGGAATCTTACAAATTTCAGTGACCGATGAGCACTATCGCGATCTTTGCGAAGCCTTAAGTCTCATCCCAGGTCTCACAATCAATTTTGCAGAAGGTAAAAATCATACGATTTGGCAGAAATCACCCTGTCTTATTATCCAGGATAAAGATCGCCCTGGTATAATCAGTGAAGTATCCCAAGTTCTTACCGCTCATAATATTGAATTAAAAGCGATCACAACCCATTGTAAAGATTTATGGCAATCTAATGATAATCAGTTTTACGCCAAACTGAAATTAGTCCTGCCGACCGATCTGGATAATGAACGATTCAATGCTGAACTCAGCCTGATATCCCCCACTTTGATCGCTGATATAGTAGAAATGTAACGCCGTTATTTTTCTTAATGACAAAGGCCCCGTTGTTACTGTTGTGAGTAATAACGGGGCCTTTCAGGTTTAACTGTGACCGATACTATCTAGATAGAGAAAGGGACGATTAGCTCACATTAATTAATGTGACTTTACCATCATCATCCACTTCAGCAATATGACCTGACGGCTCTTCCATCAAAAACAAGGCCACAAACCCAACAATTGCAGTAACCGCAATCACATAGAAGAATATTTGAGTAGGAACCATCGAATAGACTGTCAGATAGAATACCGCACCGACATTACCATAAGCCCCAGTCATACCTGCAATCTGTCCCGTCAGGCGACGTTTAATGAGTGGTACAGCAGCAAACACCGCGCCCTCACCCGCCTGCACAAAGAATGAACACGCCATCGCAGCAGCAACGGCGACCGGTAACGACCAAGTTGCCGTAATTTGTGACATAGCATAATAACCCACCGCCAGACCCGCAGTTAAGATAAGCAAGGTTTTCTTACGACCAAAACGGTCACTGATCCAGCCGCCACCGGGACGAGACATCAGATTCATAAAGGCATAAGAAGCCGCAACCATCCCCGCTTCCGCCATGCCTAAACCAAATGTTTCAGCGAAAAATAACGGTAGCATAGAAACGACCGCGAGCTCAGAACCAAAAGTAGAAAAGTAAAGCACATTAAGAACGGCAACCTGTTTGAATTTATAACGCTCAATTTCAGGTACTGGCTTAACAAAAATATCACAATTTACCTGATACGTTTTCCAGGCATCAAAAATATAAAGCACCGCCAAACCAAGATACACTGATTCAGTGATCGTCTCAGTAAACATGCCTATCTGCAGCAGTTTCCAGGCCAATAACGCCAGTGTTAAATACATTGGCAATTTCATCAACAAGAGTAAATATAAATCGCCTTTGCTGGTCACTTCCATTGCCCCGCCTTTTTTCGGGCGAAAGTAGGTTGAACCTTTGGGTGTATCAGAAACACCGATATAGTAGATAACACTGAACAGTAAGCTCATCACACCCGTGATGGCGATAGCATAACGCCAGCCATCAGTACCACCAAACAACAACGCAACAGTGGGAAGCGTAAATGCAGCAGCCGCTGAACCAAAGTTACCCCAGCCACCGTAAATACCTTCTGCCGTGCCAAGTTCATTGGCCGGAAACCACTCACTCACGATCCGAATACCGACTACAAAACCGGCACCAATTAAGCCCATCAAGAAACGCGCAATGGCGAGTTGCTCAAAAGTGTCGGCGACAGCAAACATAAAACAAGGTATCGAACATATCGCTAGCAGTGCCGAATAAACCAGCCGGGGGCCATATTTATCGGTTAACATCCCAATAATGACACGGGCAGGAATGGTGAGGGCCACATTAAGAATAAGTAATGTTTTTACCTGTTCATCGGTCAGGCCCATACTCTCTTTAATTGCTAGCATTAACGGCGCAGCATTAAACCAAACCATAAAGGTAATAAAAAATGCCATCCATGAAAGATGCAAGATCTTCATTTTCCCTGCAAAAGAAAAGATGTTAAATTTTCTCTGTCCCATAAAATTCCCTCTCTTTTTAAACCAAATATAAATTAATAAATATGTTTCCTTAGCCCTTATTAAGCAATCTGGCGGCCAACTTTAAACAAAAAAAACACAAGCTTACAAATCAACAACTTATAATATTCCGGAATGATACTCGTACAAAAATGTGATCTATATTGCACCAACATGGTCAATCACCAGTGCAACTGCCCCCCTTTGGCAGTATGCAGTCTGAGTGCAAATTATTGATTCAACAAATAGCAAAAAGCCCGCAATTGCGGGCTTTAGAGAGAGAGGTTTACTTTTACAATCACATTGTAAACAGTCTTATAGTTCAATACCCACTTTCTTCAGGTCTTTCATCACTACCGAGTTTGGTAGTGGAATGTAGCCATCTTTAGCTACAATTTTCTGACCCTGTTTAGATAACATCAACTTTAAGAACTCAACTTGCATTGGTGATAATGCTTTGTTTGGGTGCTTGTTAACATAAACGTATAGGTAACGAGAGAGTGGATATTTACCTGACGCCGCATTATCTAATGAGGCTGCGATATAGTCTGTCCCTTTCTTCGCTAATGGTACAGCCCGTACACCCGATGTTTTATAACCGATACCAGAATAACCAATGGCATTAAGTGATGATGATACTGACTGAACAACGGACGCTGAACCTGGTTGCTCATTTACATTATTCTTAAAGTCACCTTTACATAAGGCTTTTTTCTTAAAGTAACCGTAGGTACCCGATACAGAGTTACGACCAAACAGTTGAATATCACGCTCAGCCCAAGAACCTTTCAGACCCAGCTCGCCCCAGCGTTCAGCACGTTGACTTTCTCCACACTTAAGCGTGCTAGAAAAAATAGCATCGACATCTGCAATGCTCAAGCCTTTTATTGGATTATCTTTGTGCACAAATACAGCCAATGCATCGATAGCAACACGCACTGCTGTCGGCTTATAACCATAGCGCTTCTCGAATGCTTCAATTTCTTTGGATTTCATTTTTCGGCTCATAGGACCGAATTGCGATGTACCTTCCGTCAGTGCGGGTGGCGCAGTTGAAGAACCCGCCGCTTGGATCTGCACATTGACACTTGGGTAAGTATATTTAAACTCTTCCGCCCACAAGGTCATCATATTTGCTAAGGTATCGGAGCCCACAGAAGATAGGTTGCCAGAAATACCGCTCACTTTCTTATATTCAGGTAGCGTTGGATCGAGACCTGCCGCAAATGCGCTTTGTGAAGCGATTGCTGAAACTGATATCCCTAATGCTACAACAAGCTGTTTAATATTCATTTTTACTTCTCCAAGTTTATTTTTTATCTCGTTTTTGTGGCTACAAGTATTGAATAATCTGATGACAATAATATGAACTAAACATGACGGTTTGATGACAATGCTTAATAATAAGTAACAAAGTATATTATTAAGTAAAACTATGTTTTATCAAGTAAGACGAGGCATTATTAAAGCACGGAGAACTTTCATTGGTATTGGAATTGCTCGATAACATGACGGTATCAATATTATCGAGCAATTGAGTTAGTAGGATATATTATGCTGCTATTACTGGCGTTTTATGTAAGTAACCTTCGGCAGAGTGAAGCTAAAGCAGCTGCCTTTACGCACTTCGCTACGAATTTCCAGCAAGCTGTCATGATTGGTTAAAACATGTTTAACAATAGATAAACCGATGCCAGAACCGCCGGAGTCACGTGAGCGAGCGCCATCGACGCGATAAAAACGTTCTGTTAAATGATGCAGATGCTCTGCAGAAATTCCGTCACCATTATCGGTAACACGAAAGTGACCTCCGGCAACAGTTTTATGCCATTTGATCACGATTTCACCGTTAGCTGGCGTATAACGTACCGCATTATAAATAAGATTAGAGACGGCACTGCGCAGTTGTGACTCATCGCCAAAGGCAATCAGATCCTGCTCAACACTAAACACCACATGCAGCGCTTTTTCCGCACCGAGAATATGCACTTCCTGTTCAAGCATAGACAGCATCAAAGGAATGTCTACCTGGCTTTCAAAGTCGACGTCCTGCGACGATTCAATGCGCGACAAGGCGAGCAATTGATTGACTAACTCATCCATCCGGGCGGTCTGTTCAGACATAACCTTATGTGCACGCGCAAACATTTTATCGGACTCATTCGGTTCGAGCATCTCCAGATACCCTCTCAATACCGTTAACGGCGTGCGTAACTCATGGGAAACATTGCCCATAAAGTTGCGCCGAACCTGCTCTAGCTGGCGTAATTCAGTCACATCTCGCGCCACCAGCATAGATTGCTCATCCGTGTAGCTCATTACCCGGATCTCTAACGTTTTGGCATTATGCACCGGGGATGTGATTTCGAGGGGAGCCTGGTAATCTTTCGAATTTAAATATTGAATAAAATCGGGGGTCCGGATCAGGTTTCCGATATGCTGACCAGTATCCTCCGGCCACTTCAGACCTATCATCTGCCGCGCTAATTTATTGCACCACATAATAGAGTGATCAGTATCCAGTGCCACTACCGCATCAGGCAATGCCTCCGCGCCTTCTCGAAAACGGTGAATAACAACACGTAGTTCTTTACGTTTACGTTTATGCCGGCGCTGCAGGCGATAAATGCCATTAAAAATGCTTTCCCAACTTCCCTTACCTTCTGGTGGGGTAGAACGTCGCCCAAACCAGAGCCACTTATGTAACACATACTGGCTTCTGTACAACCAGATAAGATGCAAGATGACTGCACAGAGTAAGCTCCACGCCATATTATCGATAACTAAACCAATAATAAAAAACGGTATATACCAATAAATCAGCCGCCAAAGGCTGCTGATGAAAATGTTAGTTTTATCCATCTTGTAATACTTCAGCTCTAGTGATTAACGGACTGAGAATCGATAACCGGCACCACGTACTGTCTGTACATATTTATCGTGCTCACTGGGTGTTAATGCCTTTCTTAACCGCCGAATGTGCACATCGACCGTTCTGTCTTCTACATATACATTCGTTCCCCATACATTGTCCAGCAGTTGTTCACGGCTATAAACACGTTCTGGGTGGGTCATAAAAAAATGCAACAATTTAAATTCAGTTGGCCCGACATCAATCACAGCATCACTTGCCGATACCCGGTGCGCCACGGGGTCTAGCTGCAACCCACTGATATCTATTACTGCATCCTGAGTCATTGGCGACGAACGACGCATAACCGCATTTAATCGGGCGATTAACTCTTTTGGTGAGAAGGGTTTGGTGATGTAATCATCAGCCCCCACTTCCAGACCTTTGATCTTGTCCTCTTCCTCTCCGCGCGCAGTCAGCATAACCACAGGGATCGCAGCCGAATGCGGTTGTGATTTAAGGTATTTAATATATTTGATGCCACCTCCACCTGGAAACATCCAATCTAGCAAAATCAAATTGGGATAGGGTTCAACCAGCTGTTCAATCGCTTCTTCATAATTCCCAGCTTCAATGATATCAAACCCATTCTGCTCTAATGCAAAACATAGCATTTCGCGGATCGCAAGTTCATCTTCAACTACTAAAATTCGCTTAGAC
Organism: Moritella sp.; assembly: GCA_047628235.1. Taxonomy (GTDB): domain Bacteria; phylum Pseudomonadota; class Gammaproteobacteria; order Enterobacterales; family Moritellaceae; genus Moritella. The sequence continues at coordinate 13,796 of JBLHPA010000043.1, read as the reverse complement.
ACTCTGAACATCCTTATACTATTTATTATTCCTTTATAAACTGAACGTCAGTTATATAAAAGGTCTGTATTCTAATGGTGAAAGATTTAACATACTTTTATCTTTCAACTTTAACTTAAAGCGATTATCAGCTCAATATGTTTCAGAATTATTAAACAGATGAATTTTTTATTAAAATATTGAAAACCATCAAACTGTAAAAGATAGGGAGTTTAAATTTAGCGACATATCCACTATACTGGTTATCCAAACAGTTGATAGCAAGGTCCTGCCATAATGTGGTTTAAAAACTTATTAATTTTTCGTTTCACCCGTCCATTTGAACTTAACATTGAGCAGCTTGAAACCAAGTTAGCCGATTTTCCTTTTAGCCCTTGTGGCAGCCAAGACCTGTCCAAATTTGGTTGGGTAAAACCCCTGGGTAAATCCGGTCATGCCCTAACTCATGGTATTGAAAGCAATATTTTAATTTGCGCAAAAAAAGAAGATAAAGTGCTGCCAGCCTCGGTAGTGAAAGATATGCTGCAGGAAAAAGTAGACACCATTGAGGCTGAACAAGGCCGTGGACTAAAGAAAAAAGAAAAAGACGCATTAAAAGAAGACATAGTACAACAGCTTCTGCCTCGTGCATTCCCGCGCAGCAGCCAAACATTTGCCTGGATCTGTCCAGAACAAGATTTATTAGTTGTAGATGCGTCCAGTGCTAAAAAGGCCGATGACATGATCGCGTTACTGCGTAAATGTATCGGTAGCCTCCCGGTTGTGCCGTTAACGTTATCCACACCTGCCGATGTAACCATGACCGACTGGTTAAATAATGGGGCTGCTACCCCAGGTTTCGAGTTGGGTGATGAAGCCGAATTACGCTCTGCCTTAGAACACGGTGGGATAATTCGCTGTAAAGAACAAGACCTTACCAGTGAAGAGATCAAACATCACCTCAATGCAGACAAGTTAGTGACCAAACTAGCACTTGACTGGAAAGAGTCACTTTCATTTTTGTTGGGTGAAGATGTGTCGGTAAAACGACTCAAATTCAGCGATATCGTGAAAGAACAAAATGATGATGTCGCCGCTGACGACTATGCCGCTAAATTTGATGCAGATTTCGCACTCATGACCGGTGAGCTAATGCGATTTATTCCAGAATTGATCACTGCACTCGGCGGTGAAGACAGCGCCCAAAATAAGTAGACAGTGCTTTGAATAAGCAATAGTAATAGCCAGAGCAATACTGTCTAATAAAACAGGCCACAGTATCTACACGGGGTTATATATTCCGAATAGATACTGTTTAAAATCAACACCTAAATAGCGTAATCCCCTCCCTAAAATAAAATATGGCAGCTATGTGATAAACTATGTATTTTATAGTAAAAACAATATGATAGCTTTCCATTACCAACTAAAACATAACCAAACCAAACCAAACCACCATAAGCTAAAAAATTACAGTATTAATTACAATGTATTACTGTCAAAAAATGACAATTTCCTGCCATTAAATATCACTGTAATATTTCTGTCACATAAGTCTGCTGTAATCCATCCGTCAACTCACTGAAACAAATCTGTCATCTGTCACAGATAAAACGGTATTTAGCGATGAACAATAATGAAGTAATTGAATTAAACCCAAGCTCAAGCAACAAATTATTCAGCTGGGTGAGTGTCGCCGCACTAATATACTTAGTACTGGTTGCTGTATCGACCGTCAGTGGCGGATTCAAGCTATTCTCTGGTGGCAGTGCGGGAGCCGAACAAATTTTTGCTTTTGCGACCAACCCATTCGTCGCCTTATTATTAGGTATCTTAGCCACGGCGTTAGTACAGTCTTCAAGTACCGTCACTTCTGTCATTGTTGGTTTAGTCGCTGGTGGTTTACCCATTTCGATTGCGATCCCTATGGTAATGGGTGCCAATATGGGCACGACAATTACCAATACCTTTGTCAGCATGGGGCATATCCGCGATAAACAAGAGTTTCAACGTGCCTTTAGTGCCGCAACCGTGCATGATTTCTTCAATCTGCTTGCTGTAGCCATCTTCCTGCCACTGGAGATCGCCTTTGGTATGTTGGAAAAAATAGCGACGTACTTAGCTGATTCCTTCGTTGGCGGCAGCAGTTTAAGCATCAAAGAATTTAACTTTATTAAACCGTTAACAAAACCGGCGGTAAACCAGATCAAAGAACTGACCTCAGTACTGCCCATTGAAAGCAGTACAATGGGATTAATCATGGTGTTCACCGGTATTTTAATGATTGGTTTCTCCGTCACGTTCCTCGGCAAGGTATTAAAATCGGTTTTGGTCGGTAAAGCGAAAGCAATATTACACGGTGCTATCGGTCGTGGCCCCGTCAGTGGGATCTTATCAGGCACCGCGGTTACGGTTATGGTGCAATCATCATCAACCACCACCAGCTTAATGATCCCGTTAGCGGGCAGCGGCGTATTCACGACCCGCCAGATTTTTCCCTTCACCCTAGGGGCAAATATTGGTACTACAATCACCGCACTATTGGCAGCAACGTCTATTAGTGGCGATGCGGCACAGGTTGCCATGACCATCGCGCTAGTGCACGTGCTATTTAATGTGTCTGCTGTTGCACTTATCTATGGTGTGCCACTGTTACGTGAAATTCCGATTAAATGTGCAGAGGCACTCGCCAGGCAAGGGACTGAAAATAAATTAATTGCCTTTACCTATGTCATTGGCGCCTTCTTTGTTCTGCCTGGCCTGATGATTGTTTTTAATTAACAATTTCGAACCGCACACACGGCACGATTAACTAGACAAGTGATTAAGCTTCGCCCTGCTGAGCTTAATCACTTTCCACCGTAACAATCCCATCTACCGCACTAACATATCTTTCATCGTAACAAGGGTATAAACCTCAACAGCTATATTAACCCTAACAACTATTCCAATAGCAACACAACCGCTACACATCTAGCTACTTTCGTTTACCTAGAGGCGTTATAGTGGCTTTATTCACGCATATATTTGCCAAAACACTCCCCAGCAAGTACAATCGCGCACCACAATACCGATAGGTATTACCTGACTTGAACTCAGACACAAATTGAGGTTGAAATGTTTACTCCAGAATTACTTTCCCCTGCAGGTTCACTAAAGAACATGCGCTATGCTTTCGCTTACGGTGCTGATGCTGTTTACGCTGGCCAACCACGCTATAGCCTACGTGTTCGTAACAATGAATTTAGCTTAGAAAACCTAGAAATTGGTATCAATGAAGCACACGCGCTTGGTAAACAATTCTATGTGGTTTGTAATATTCAACCTCATAACTCAAAGTTAAAAACTTTCATCCGTGATTTAACACCGATCATCGCCATGAAGCCAGACGCAATTATCATGTCTGATGCAGGTCTGATCATGATGGTACGTGAAGCTTTCCCTGATATGGTTATTCACCTTTCAGTACAAGCGAACGCAGTAAACTGGGCAACCGTAAAATTCTGGTATACCCAAGGTATCAAACGTGTGATCTTATCGCGTGAATTATCACTGGATGAAATTGAAGATATTCGTTTCCACTGTCCTGACATGGAAATCGAAGTTTTTGTACACGGCGCATTATGCATGGCCTATTCGGGTCGTTGCCTACTATCGGGTTATATCAACAAACGTGATCCAAACCAAGGTTCATGCACTAACTCATGCCGCTGGAAATATGATGCGCATGAAGCCACCGAAAATGAAACCGGTGATATTGTTGCAACAAACCCTGAGATCTACACACCAGAAACTGATTCACCAGAGCCTACTTTAGGTAAAGGTAAACCGACTGACCAAATATTCTTATTACAAGAACAAGGTCGTCCAAATGAATATATGCCAGCATTTGAAGATGAGCATGGTACATACATCATGAACTCAAAAGACCTGCGTGCAATCCAACACGTTGAGCGTCTCACTAAAATGGGCGTACATTCATTAAAAATTGAAGGTCGCACTAAATCGTTCTACTACTGTGCCCGTACCGCGCAAGTCTATAAGCAAGCAATTAACGATGCTGTCGCAGGTCGTGACTTTGATCCATCACTCCTCGGTACACTAGAGCACCTTGCACACCGTGGTTATACCGAAGGTTTCTTAAGCCGTCATACGCACGATGCATACCAAAACTACGATTACGGTTATTCAATCAGTGAAACACAACAGTTTGTTGGTGAGTTCAACGGCCGTAATGATAAAGGCCTTGCTGAAGTGATTGTGAAGAACAAGTTCTTAGTGGGTGATTCTTTAGAGCTAATGACACCACAAGGTAACCTAACCTTCAAACTAGAAGCGTTAGAAAACCGTAAAGGCGAAGCAATGGACGTTGCTCCGGGTTCTGGTCACATTGTTTACTTACCTGTTCCAGAAGAAGTAACACTGGATCACGCATTATTAATGCGTAACTTTAATAACAGTGAAGATACGCGTAACCCGCATAAATAATCCACTAGGAAAGAAGAAATAACCTTATGGCATTATTAATTAATGATAAGTGTATTAACTGTGATATGTGCGATCCGGAATGTCCAAATGGCGCAATCACGTTTGGCGCGAAGGTTTATGAAATCGACCCGCTATTATGCACAGAATGCGTGGGGCATTATGATAAACCGACCTGTAAGAGCGTTTGTCCGATCAACTGTATTATCACCGATCCTGATAATACTGAAAGCGAAGAAGCCTTGTGGGAAAAGTTTGTTCTGATCCAGGAAGTAAAGACGTAATCCATACCCAAGACAGGATCAATTGTTTACAACTATTTTTTATTCTGTCTTGATATACCGCGTCTCTGCCAATCTTCCCTTAGTAAGGCTGTTAATACATGGTCTTGCCAGGTACCGGCTATTTTCAGGTATTTTTTCGCATAACCTTCGCGTTCAAACCCCAACCGACTAAGCAATAAACCACTACGCTGATTGACTGGAATATAATTTGCCATCACCCGATGCAATCCCATATTTTCAAATATAAAACTCAGACAAGCCTGCAAAAACTCAACCATCAAACCCTGCCCTTGATACTCCTCTGCAATTGAATAACCGAGGTAGCAAGATTTAAATACTCCCTGAATAATATTACTGAAATTGGCAACCGCAACGACTGTCTGCTGATCAGGGGTTAAAGCCACAAAGCTGACAGAGCTGGCATCAAAAAACTCTCTATTGATCTGTTCAGTGCGTAGCTGCCACCAAGGCAAAGAATAAAATGAAGTACTTCGCAAGGGTTCCCAACGGATCAGGTGACCGCGATTGTGTAAATAATAATCACGCAATTTTTCAGCATCGTTGGCATTAGGAACGCGGATAACTAAATGTGTAGTAGTAAATTCAGGTAAGTCTGATGACATCCAACACCTCAGCGAAAGCTAAGCTAGATGAAGCCGTGCTGGTGAGGTTAAACCACCGTTACACACTAACTGATTCATTAAGCTTAAAGTCGCCAGTATACGTTCAACCAACGTAGATTCAAAAGGATAATGATTTTCTTTGCAATTATTGACAGATTCAATGGTGGCAACAATAAAATGTTCTAGGATCAAGCAGGTACAATTTTGACGGAAGTTGGCCATCCACAAATCTGTCGAAGAATAAGCGCCACGGCAATTGCTGCCGATACGCAGAATTGCACTGGGCAGTAACGGTAAGTTATCGTGTTGGCAAAACGCGTAGAAATTATCCAGACTTTCTTCTTCCCATTCAGGGCTGATGATCACGATTGCATCTGCTCCACGCATCAGCTCTGCAGTGGCTTGCCACTCTTCCTGCCAGTCATCAAGCTCATTTTTCAGCGCTTTATCCCAGATTGGCAAGGCCATTTTGGCAAAATCGAGTAAGTGAACGTCATCAAAACTGTTTGTTTGTTCAGCTAACTGCAGAACCGATTGCGCAATTTTTTTTGAGGTCGACCGATTTCTGGTACTTCCACTAACAACAACTAGCTTCACTTTTTGCTCCTTGCATGAATTAAGTTCAATAACTAATTTGACTATAGATCACAATGTTAAATGTAGATCAATCTCAGCCTGAAATTAATCTACATCATGTCATCATATTTGGGATCATCGAACAAGATCTATAGTAGGAGGCTAAAGCAATACTATAACCATACTAATGCATGATAATTTACTTGCGTGCGAGGTATTAAAGCGGAATTAAAAGGTAAGTAATTGTATACTTACCCCTTAGAGCAAATGAGATTAAGCGGTTACCTGAGAAGTTGTCACAGGCTCCTGTAGCCCCTGTTGAATAAACTCAGCTAAATACATCAGCAAACGTGTTGCGGCTTTAGGCAATTCATCAAGATCGAAACTGTCGAGCATATTCTTCACTTCCAGTCCCAATTCTGTGTCACCTTCAATTTTCAAGCGGCGCTGAAAAAATAACGTATCAGGATCTTCCTTACGTGCAGTGATTAGCACCAGCTCATTTAAGTTGCCTTTAAAACTGACATCAGCCACGTTAGCTCGTTCAGCAATCACTAATTTATTATCCCTGCAGCTAATGAACCAATTAATGGATAAATCAAGCACGGCAACATGCAGCCACTTCTGCTCCAAGAATTCAAATTCATCGTCTGCTAACGCTTCCGCAAAAACCCGGTTAAGTACACGTGATAATATTTTTTCTTGTACAGAAAAAGGCAACACTTTAGCGGGGATGGCAAGCAGGCTAGGTACTGTAAGCACCAACTTGTGGTGTAACTGATGTAAAATCACGCAATGTTCCTCAAATAAAATTTTTATCCTATTAAAAAATATTCTACCCCACTGAAATAAATAGCGACCTAAGCAAAGTCAATTTTATGTTAATTAATGTGTTTTTATAATTTAACAAGCGCTTACCTGCCCTAAATCAATTCCAATGAAAGTCGAATACCTTACAATTTTAGTAAGATTAATCATTCAAGATGACAGAACAATGGAACTACTCTGCCCAGCAGGCAATCTGCCTGCATTAAAAACAGCCGTTGATAATGGTGCTGACGCTGTCTATATCGGTTTTAAAGATGATACCAATGCACGACATTTCGCCGGTCTCAACTTCACGGATAAAAAATTAGATAAAGCCGTCGATTATATTCGCAGTCATGATCGCCACCTGCATGTTGCAATTAATACCTTCGCACATCCGGGCAAACTAGAGCGCTGGCAACGCGCGGTTGATCGTTGCGCTGACATGGGTGTAGATGCCGCGATCATCTCAGATGTCGCCGTGCTTGATTATGCGACTAAAACGTATCCCGACTTGGCATTACACCTCTCAGTGCAGGCATCCGCCACGAATGTTGAAGCGATCAACTTCTACACCAATAATTTTAATATTAGTCGGGTGGTATTACCCCGCGTACTCTCTATTCATCAGGTCAAACAACTCGCGCGTAATACCGATGTGGAGCTGGAAGTATTTGCTTTTGGGAGTCTCTGCATCATGGCTGAAGGTCGTTGTTATTTGTCATCTTATTTAACCGGTGAATCACCAAATACCGTTGGAGCCTGCTCGCCCGCTAAATACGTGCGCTGGGAAGAAACCGCGAACGGATTAGAATCTCGCCTCAACAATGTGCTGATTGATCGTTACCAGGATGGTGAAAAAGCCGGTTATCCAACCCTGTGTAAAGGCCGATTTAACGTTGATGGTAAGGTCTTTCATGCCCTGGAAGAGCCAACCAGTTTAAATACACTTGAGTTAATACCAGAATTAGCAGAAGCCAATATCGCCGCAGTTAAGATCGAAGGCCGCCAGCGTAGTCCAGCGTATACTGAACAAGTCACCCGTGTATGGCGCGGAGCCATTGACCTTTACAAAAGAAATCCACAGCAATATCAGGTTGCCGATGAGTGGAATCGTCAATTAGGTCAACTGTCTGAAGGTACCACAACGACCTTGGGTGCTTATCACCGAGATTGGCAATAAATCAGCCTAAGTCAGTACCCATAACTTAGAAATAGAAAGTGCTTAGAAATAAAAAGTACTTAGCGGTATAACGCGAGGATCACAATGAAATATGCATTAGGGCCAATTTTATATTTTTGGCCAAAACAAAAAGTCGAAGACTTCTACGCGGCAGCGGTCAACTCACAAGCAGATATTATTTACCTGGGAGAAACTGTTTGCAGCAAACGCCGGGAGCTGAAAGCGAAAGACTGGTTAGGACTTGCGAAAGAGATCGCAGACTCGGGTAAACAAGTGGTGATCTCCACCATGGCATTACTTGAAGCACCGTCCGAGGTCAATGTGCTGCGTAAATACTGTGAAAATGGCGACTTTATCGTTGAAGCTAATGATTTTGGTGCCATTAACTTGCTCGCAGAAGCCAAAGCCCCGTTTGTCTGTGGCCACGCCCTGAATGTTTATAATGCGCAAACCTTACAGCTATTAGTCAATAAAGGCATGCAACGCTGGGTTATGCCGGTTGAACTGTCGCGAGACTGGTTAGTACAGTTACAAGAAGACAGCAAGTTATTACAAATACGCGATCAATTTGAAATTGAAGTGTTTGCTCACGGCCATTTGCCTTTAGCCTACTCTGCACGTTGTTTCAGCGCCCGCGCTGAAAACAGAGCAAAGGATGACTGTCAGCTCTGCTGCATTAACGACGAAAATGGTAAACCCGTGTTCAGTCAGGATAATAAAGAACTTTTTACCATTAATGGCATTCAGACAATGTCGGGTTATAAATACAACTTGATTAATGATATGGACAGCATGAAGGATTTGGTTGACGTGGTGCGTATTAGCCCACTGGGCCAGTCATCATTGCAAACATTGAGTCAGTTTAAACAGGCCTCAGAGCAAGGCATCAAATTAGACTTGTCAGTTGGGCGGGAATGCAACGGTTATTGGCATCAGATAGCCGGATTCGAGACTGTAAGGAGCTAGCAACCCCCACCCTAGGCCTCACCTTACCCTTTACTCAAAGGGGAAGGTAAGGCGGTAAGAGGGCTTAACTGCTACTTGCCAAACGTCCCAATTCTAACCGAGCATGGCCATGCTCAATAAACTCATAAACGTTATTACTTAACGCAAGTTTAAAATAACTTTCCGCCGCCTGTTTATCACCTTGAACTAACTTATATTTTGCTAAGTAGAAATATGCTTCAGTTAAACGGTGTGCCATTAACTTATTATAGTCCGCACTGGTATTATCCAAACCATCTGTTAACCGCCGCAGCAGCTGTTTCTCAGTCAAGTCATTGCTATACAGCGCTACGATATTCCATGACCAGTTATCATCGATACGCTGCTCAAAACGACGCTTAACATCGCTGAGTGCCTGCTGCGGGTCAATTTGATATTCAGGGTAGTATAACCACAATGTCCGGAAAGGGTCATTCGGTTTATCGACATAAGCTTTAACCAGATCCGCGACAGCCAATTTATAGCGTTCGCCATAATAAAGCGCGATACCGCGATTCAGTAGCACATAGGTATTTTCTGGATCCAGCTGCTCAATCGAATCATAGGCATCATAAGCTTCATCAAATTGCTCAGTTTGCGTCATATACAAACCAATAAAGTTATAAGCGGGAATAAAATCAGGTTGCAAGGTGACCGCACGTTGGAAATCAGCGTGGGCAAGTGAGCGCAGTCCCATGCTATCGGCCAATAACCCTCGTTCATAAAAATAACGCGCCTGGCGGAACGCATCGTCTTTGGCATCCAGAATTAGTTGGCTATAACGCATCAACATAATTTCTGTCTGATAATTAACTTGCAGTGGTTCAGCGAGTACCAATGAGGAAGGCGTCATTTTACCTGCCGAAAAGTGCTCAGAAAATGAACTGCAACCGGAAAGTAAAACAATAGAAATAAGTAAACCGAGATATCTCTTCATGATCAAACCACTTATTTTTTTCAGATATAAAAAAGGAGCGTATCAACGCTCCTTCAAATAATCAATCTAAATATACCAACACGTTATTCACTAACGGGTTGTTCAACAGCAGATGCTGGTGCATCCATCGCTTCTTTAATACTCAGACGGATACGACCTTGACGGTCAACTTCAAGTACTTTAACTTTAACAACTTGCTCAACAGATAAATGATCAGCGACTTTGTTTACACGTTCAGCTGTAATTTGTGAAATGTGAACTAAGCCATCTTTACCCGGTAAGATGTTAACAAATGCACCGAAGTCAGCAAGACGTACAACTTTACCTTCATAGATTTGACCAACTTCAACTTCAGCTGTTAGTTGGTTAATACGTTCGATTGCCGCTTGTGCTTGTTCGTTACTTGTCGCTGCAATTTTTACTGTACCATCGTCTTCGATTTCGATCGTAGTGCCAGTTTCTTCAGTAAGTGCACGAATTGTTGCGCCACCTTTACCGATAATATCTTTGATCTTGTCCGTGCTGATTTTGATTGTATGAATACGCGGTGCGAATTCAGATACATCTTCACGGTTAGTCGCGATAGCCTGATCCATAACACTTAAGATGTGTAGACGTGCAGCTTTTGCTTGTACAAGCGCTTTCTGCATGATCTCTTTAGTGATACCTTCAATTTTGATATCCATCTGTAGTGCAGTGATACCAGCAGTTGAACCAGCCACTTTAAAGTCCATGTCACCTAAGTGATCTTCATCACCAAGGATGTCTGAAAGTACGACGCTACGGTCACCGTCAAGTACGAGACCCATTGCGATACCAGCAACAGAAGCCTTGATTGGTACACCAGCATCCATAAGTGCTAACGAAGTACCACATACTGAAGCCATTGAGCTTGAACCATTAGATTCAGTAATTTCAGATACAACACGTACAGTGTACGGGAATTCATCTGCCGTTGGCATAACAGCTAAAACACCACGTTTCGCTAGACGACCGTGACCAATTTCACGACGTTTAGGCGAACCTACCATACCAGTTTCGCCAACACAGTAAGGAGGGAAGTTGTAGTGCATTAGGAAACGATCAATCGTTTCACCAGTAAGACCGTCAATGCGTTGTGCATCACGTTCTGTACCGAGTGTTGCAGTTACTAACGCTTGCGTTTCGCCACGCGTGAATAATGAACTACCGTGAGTACGTGGAAGTACACCCGTCATCACACTGAGTGCACGGATCATTTCAGGATCACGACCATCAATACGTGGTTCGCCATCAAGAATACGGTTACGTACGATGTTCTTTTCTAAAGAACCCAGTAGATCAGCCGCTTCACGGGTATTTAATTCTGCATCATCTTCTAGAAGCTTAGCGATTACAGCTGATTTAATCTCACCCATTTTAGCGTAACGTTCAGCTTTTTCTTGGATTTGGTAAGCAGCAGCAACATCTTCAGAAGCAAGTTCAGCAATTTTAGCTTTAACTTCTTCATTTACAGTTGGTGCAGACCATTCCCATTTTGGTGTATTAACTTCTGCTGCAAATTCTTTAATTGCTTCGATAACAACTTGCATTTGCTCGTGGCCATAAACAACCGCGCCTAGCATTTGCTCTTCGCTTAGAATTTCAGCTTCAGATTCAACCATCAATACTGCATTTTCAGTACCGGCAACAACAAGGTCTAGTTTGCTTTCTGCTAACTCAGATGTTGATGGGTTAAGAATGTATTCGTCATTTTGGAAACCGATACGTGCAGCACCAATTGGGCCATTGAACGGCATACCAGAGATGCTTAATGCAGCTGAAACACCGATTAATGCAACCAAATCAGGTTGAATTTCAGGGTTAACAGATACAACAGTAGCTACTACTTGTACTTCATTTTTGAAGCCAGCAGGAAATAGTGGACGGATTGGACGATCAATAAGGCGACAGGTTAAAGTCTCGCCTTCACTTGGACGGCCTTCACGTTTAAAGAAACCACCAGGGATCTTACCTGCTGCGTACGTACGTTCTTGGTAGTTCACTGTTAGCGGAAAGAAGTCACGACCGGTTTCAGCGTGTTTTTTACCAACAACACTAACTAATACAGAAGTATCACCGATGCTTGCCATTACAGCTGCTGTTGCTTGACGTGCAATAACACCTGTTTCTAATGTAACTGTATGTTCACCATACTTAAACGATTTTACGATAGGATTCACTCTTTGTCCTTAATCTCAATTATCTCTTTTAATTTCGTCGCTAAGTATACTGCATAAAAAAATTAAAGGGCAATGTAAGTATTGGAAATAGTGAAATAAGTTGAAAAATAATTTTTGTAGCGAAGTAATCTAAGGGGAAATAGTGAATCTGAGAAGAAATAGCTATTAGCAATAAACAAATAACAATTGGTTAATAAATAAAAATAATGGGCTAATAAACAAAAAGGAGCCTATTGGCTCCTTTCTTAAAATCTGTAGTCTATTGACTTCAAATTAACTGTCGATTAACGACGTAGACCTAGACGTGCGATAAGATCTGCATAACGTGCATTTTCAGTACGCTTTAGGTAGTCAAGTAGTTTACGACGGCTAGAAACCATACGTAACAGACCACGACGACTGTGGTGATCGTGGATGTGCTTCTTGAAGTGACCTTGAAGGTGATTGATTTGTGCAGTTAGTAGTGCAACTTGAACTTCAGTTGAACCCGTGTCGCCTTCTTGGCGTGCGAAATCTACAACGATTGCTGCTTTAGCTTCAGCGCTTAATGACATAGTGGATATCTCCGATAAAAAACAAATACAAACTACAGCCGACCACTCGTTCAGCCATAGAAAATGAATGGCGCATTATACAGTCCCGCCAAGGATTGCGCAATCCTTTTTATCTATCGCTGAAAAAAACCACACCTCATTCTAAAATTAAGGCGGTATCATCGAAGTGATACCGCCTTTTTATCTATTTATGTGGCTTAACGATTGCTGTGAATTAACGATTACAGCGGCTCACGCGCCTGTGATTCAAAGTTCACCAGACGTTTCGGTGCAACCTTACCATCATCGTCAATATGACCGACACCAATAAACGTGTGCTTATCTCCAACCGTCATCCGAACCAAGCCATCAACTGGCATATTCGGTATCTGCACTGCCTGTCCCTGCAACACATACTCACCCGTTTCTTCGCTCATATGCGCTTCAAGCAGGTGACTTACGGCAGAATCCATCGGTAACAGTAACGGATCGAGCATTTCTTTTGGCACTACATCTTCAGCTTTTGCCTGCTCAAAGATAGCCTCAAGTTGCTCGAACGTAACCATACGCTCTGCAGGGTAAGAACTAACTCCGATACGACGTAGCATACTCACGTGAGCACCACAGCCCAGTAGTTCACCTAAGTCATCCACGATAGTACGGATATAAGTCCCCTTACTCACGTGAATCTCTAGGTTAACTTCATCATTATCAAAACTTAATAATTTAAGTTCAAATACTGAAATCGGGCGAGCCGGACGATCGATAAAGATGCCTTGACGCGCATACCAGTACAAAGGTTTACCTTCGTGCTTCAATGCAGAAAACATTGACGGTACTTGCTCTGTGTTACCACGAAAAGTATCTAAGGCGACCAGCAGTTCGGTATCACTCACATTAACGGCCCGTGTTGAAACAACTTCACCGTCGGAATCCGAAGTATCAGTCCGTTCACCCAGTTTTGCCGTAACCAAATAACGCTTATCTGAATCTAGCAAAAATTGAGAGAACTTGGTCGCTTCACCAAAACACAATGGCAACATACCGGTAGCGAGTGGATCTAAAGCACCAGTATGACCAGCTTTAGCGGCAAAGTAGATTTTTTTGACGCGTTGCAATGCATCATTTGAGCTAATTCCAGTCGGTTTATCCAGCAGGAATATCCCATGCACATCACGGCCTTTAAATCGACGACGACGAGGAG
>JBLHPA010000042.1:0-21332 GCA_047628235.1 Moritella sp. | reverse complement strand
TCGTGGGTATTGCTTCCAAAATTCGTCTTAAAATGAATTTAAGCATAATCTAACTCAATCTGTGAAAACTTAAACATAAGACAGGCTGCACGAACGCATGCGCGTGCAGCCTAATCTTAACCATTATAGGAGATGTTTATTCCGCGATGATGTACATATCTTTAGAATAAATTTTATCTTCAGCATTATTTGCTGCGTAGCCACCTACGTGAGGGTTCACTAGACGAGCTTTAACATACTGATAGATAGGCGCAATTGGCATATCCTTAGTTAAAAGCGCTTCTTGTGCATAGTAAATTGCTTTACGTTCTTCATCAGACGTCGCTTTAACTGCGTCTTTGGTTAGCTTATCGTATGCAGCACTCTGATAGTGGATACCACCAGACGTGTTGCTACCTTCCATTAATGAGGTAAATGTAGACGCTTCATTGTAATCACCACACCAACCCGCACGAGACGCTTCAAAATCACCCTGTTTTTTCGATTCGAGGTACGTTTTCCACTCTTGGTTTTCCAGTGTCACTTCAACACCTAAATTTTTCTTCCACATTGAGGCAACTGCTACAGCAATTTTCTTGTGATTTTCAGAGGTGTTATAAAGCAGGCTGAACTTAAGTGGGTTAGACTTGCTGTAGCCCGCGTCTTCAAGTAACGCTTTTGCTTTCGCATTACGTTCTTTTTGAGTCAGCTTACCGTATGCAGGTGTTTCAGGATTGAAATTAGCCACAATTTCAGGCGTCAAGAAATAGGCCGGCTTTTGACCTTGGCCAAGAATGGCATTCGCTATAATATCACGGTCAATCGTATATGAAATCGCCTTACGAACTCGAACATCATCAAAAGGTGGCTTATGTGTATTGAAGTTGTAATAATAAGTACAAAGGTTACCCTTAATTGATAACGATTCAGGATGTTCTTTTTTCAGGCGACGGAAGTGTTCATTCGGCAATTCATTGGTGATGTCAATTTCGCCAGAAAGGAAACGGTTCATTTCAGCAACTTGATTTTCAATCGGCAAGTAAGTCACTTTAGTGAGAATGGTGTTAGCGTTATCCCAATACTGTTCGTTTCTAACCATTTCAATGCGTTCGTTAACAACCCATTTTTTAACCACAAATGCGCCATTACCCACAAAGTTTTCTGGTTTAGTCCATTTGTCACCAAATTTTTCAACGGTTGCTTTATGCACAGGTTTAACCGTTGTGTGTCCCATCATCATGACAAAATAAGGCACAGCGCTTTCAAGTGTTACTTCAAATGTATGTGCATCAATCGCTTTAACACCTAGCGTCGATTTGTCTTTTTTACCTGCGATAATGTCAGATACGTTCGTCATCGTTGTCATGTCTAAGTACCATGCATAAGGCGATGCCGTTGCAGGGTCAACTGCACGTTGGAAGCTATAAACAAAATCATCTGCAGTGACCGGGTCACCATTAGACCATTTCGCATCTTCACGCAGATAAAAAGTAAATACTTTGTTGTCTTTGGTTTCCCAACGTTCCGCTACACCAGGGATCGTATTACCATCAGCATCTTGATTTACAAGACCTTCTAGCAAATCTCGAATAACATGTGATTCAGGTACACCTTCAGTTTTTTGAGGATCCAAAGACGCAACTTCAGTGCCATTGCCTCGAACAAGTTCTTGAACTTTAGCTAATTTAATTTCAGAAGTAGCAGGTGCATCCGGTGCTTTTTTAACAACTGTTTTTTCTTCAGACTTATCGCTACAACCGACTAAAGCGAGAGATAGACCAGTAGCAACCACGAGGGTGCGGGTTATTTTATTTTTCAACATGTACGAGCTCCAGCACAATAAATTACATCCATAGCCTTTATGTGTAGTTTAATATTTCAATTTTATTTGAATTGACAATATGAACCACCACTAAAGGATTAGTGATAACAATAGCAATTAACTAAGGAGATTGCCATATATTCTAAGGAATCATCAATGAATAAGCATTAACACTGAGAATGTAACATCATGTAACATTAAGTTTTGTTACGCCGTCTGATGATGCTGACCAACACAATATTAGTGTAATAACTCAATGTCTTACAGCGTTTAGTACTTATGCCTTACCCACTCTGAGATCGACTCATACTACAGCTGCAGATAAATGTGATTAATTTCAATATTTAACCCTGTTTAGGAAGCAAACATTGTGTTTTATTGGCGCGTGGACTGGTATGGCATTGCTGAGGCACTGCACATGAAAGGCGCTAAAGTTAGTGAATAAATTATTGCAGGAGCACGCGCTCATTAGTCTGAAGGCTGATATGCCAGAAACCGTTAACATCATCATCCGCAAGGATCATAGTGCCGTCATCCAGCAGGACTAAATCGGTAATATCCCCCAGATCACTGTCTCCAAAACTGCGATCAAGTTTAATGCTCATTTGATCGCGTTTAATATCATATTGATAAACAATACCCTGCGCGCTAGTAAAAACCTGTTCAGTATTGGCATCATAGGCAAAACCGTATGACCCGCTAATAGGAAAATCAGCGCCATCATTCAGGTTAACTCGCGCCCCAGTCTCCACGTCAATGTGTGAATAGCGTAAACGCCGTTCACCGAGTATATCGGGTTTATCTTGCACGATCAGTTGCTGCTTAGCATTATCAAAAGCCAATCCAGTTGGATAGCGGTAAGTCAGTCCATTATCACTATTCAGGGAAATCGGCGTTAACGCGCCGTTAATACGATTGATTTCATATACGTTAGCGGTACTGGCGTCAGCAATGCCAAACAGACGACCATCCGCAGCAAAAGCCAGAACCGCGAATTCTGCGTCCGCATTGCCATTGATATATTTTGATGTCACTTCCGTATACTGTGGTGTTGCTGACATTGGCATAGCAATATGACCCACACTGCCATCATCAAAGGCGATCCATAATGCCTGTTTTAGTGGGTCCAGTGCCAGGTCGACAACCGCTTTATCACGATTAAGCAGTTTCAGTACTTCCCCCGACTGCGGATCAAATGACGTGAGCCAGCCTTCATTCTCTTCGTAGCTGTAGATCAGGCCCGTGGTATTGTTCACCACCACGGCGTTAGGTTCCTCTAATAAAAGGCGGTTATCAGCAAAGCCCGGTTGTTCCAATAATGTTTGCCTCGCTGAATGCGGTTCGTAAGCCGCCAGCCCAGGAAAGAAGCCCGCATAATATTCACCCGTCTGAAGATTGCGATCCAATCCCTGCAGGCTGCCGGTACTCATCTGCAGGATCTGTTCGTCAAAGCGGTATTCCGTGGTTATACAGCCGGTCTGCGGATCAATATTTTTTATCGCGCCGTCATCACCCATTTGCAGCAATGTTCGGTCGGCATTATAAATCAGTCCCCAACCAAAAGCCGTCTGCTGGCATTCTGCTTGAGCACTGGCATCCGGTAGTGACGCAAAGCCAAGACTGGCATTGTCGGTAAGCTGCACCGAATAATAACTCGCAGGCGAATTCTGACTCAGAAAAAGTTGGTTGGTATTGGGATCATAAGCTATATCATCGATATAATTAACGATTATATCACCTGCTAACAGTGCATTATCAACCACCAACCGGGTCTTCCCGCTAACCAGATCAATAGCCGTAATAGTTGGAGGATTATTGGACACGACAAATAATTCGGATTTATCTTGATTAAATACGCCCTGCTTGATCTCGGCCAATACTGTAGGAATGCGGGTTTTATCAGGGAAAAAGCTTTTTGCTACCAGCGTTTCACCATCAATAACATACAATTCATCCTGATTATTCCAGTGCACAGCCGCATACACATCCGTTTCATTGGCCGCAATAACACGCACACTGGTGGTATTATCAGGCAGCCCTGTAACTTCATTTATACCCAGAGCCCGCTGCATGCCGCTAACCAGGCTATGCTGGATCGCATCACCACGTTTGTAATCATAAAAATACAGGTAGTTACCGCTATCATAAGTCACGTCTAGCAGGCTTTGCCCTATTACCCCATAATAACGCCCGGTAACGGGGGATGACTGATAACGATTTCCGCGTTTATCGGTAACAGTGACAATGATGTCTTTATCACCTAAATCGAGCACGAATGCCAATGACCAGGTTTTAAAGTGATCCGGCGAATTCACCGGCTCGCCATTGACCGCGATAGATTGAATATCATTGCCATCGGATTGGCCCGATACGGTGATGTTCTTATTTTCACTGACAAAATTAGTATTGGGAAAATAGCTAAAACCACTTAACCCAGTCAGGGGTAACCTAACGTCTGAATATTGTGACGAATAGGTATGATGAGATCCAGCATCGTCATGACAGGCGACAAGCAAGGCAGAGAAAGTAAAGAGGATAACATACGATTTCAAAACATAGTGTTCCATTTTAGGCGGTTAGCGCAGGATTAAACACTGAATAACGGGTCAACTCAAATAAATTTCAAGAAACCAGCCCAAAACCAAACTTTCGAATGATTCAGGGCTTAATACTTTTACGGAGCTATTTTACGGGATAAGAGGACTCCGTTTTTACGGAATAAGGGGAAACCGTTAATTTTGTTGTAGCGCGTGTACTGGCTCAGAGATCTTGGCTTCGCCTTGCATGATTGCAATCTCAACTCGACGATTACGGCGGCGCTCCGCGGCTACTGTCGTCAATGGATGCGTATCCGCAAGCCCTTGGACAATCAGACGATCTTCACTAAACTCCGGCACTTTCAGCATCTCATGGGCAACCGACACGGCACGTTGACTCGATAGGTCCCATTTAGAACGATACAGTTCAGAATATAACTGCTCGGCATCAGTGTGGCCTGAAATCGTAATAATGCCAGGGATCGTTGCCAGTAATCGTGCAACCTTTTGGATCACTGGACGAAAACGTGGCTGCAAGAACGCCGATCCTGAAGGGAACGAGCCCTTTTCATGGATCCGAATAATGATTTGCTGCCCTAGGTTTTCAATTTCAATACCGCCACTTTTCACTTCTTCTTTTAATTCTTCCGCCAGTGCCTTGATTAACTGGCTGGCTTTACTCGTCACGTCTGAATTTTCCGTTGGGGTATTTTCCCGCGTGGAGGTATCAGCAGATTTGCCACCATCACTGTCATCTGCAGTTTTATTTTTACCACCCGAATTTGCATCTTCACCATCTTTAAAATCGAGCTCAGCCTCAGTGAAATCAATGGTATGCTGCATGATAGTTTCGATAGGCGTCGGATCAGGACGCCCAGGACGAAACTCCTGCGCAATCACAGTTGTTCCCTTAGGGATATCTTTTACTTCCAGGTTATTTTGCACCCCGAAAGCATATTGCATTGACCCTGCGATCTGCTTAAATTTCACCACGTCCATCTCAGAGAAAGACAGCAGCAATACAAAAAAGCACATTAGCAGGCTCATCAAATCAGCAAAGGTTCCCATCCAGGCTGGCAGACCCGGTGGTGGGCATTTACAGTCTTTTGACATAGTTTATTTCACTTTATATAACATAGTTTATTTCACTCTATCGGGCGTAAGCTATTTCACTTTATCGGAAATAGCTTAATTCACGTTATATATGACGTCAGTTAATTCACTCTTTTTATCATGAGTCAAATTATGTATCATCGTCACCCACACCGCGTTTAGATGCATTCAGATAATTTTTTAACAAGCTTTCAATCACCCGTGGATTACGACCTTCTTGAATACCTAAAATAGCATCCATGATCAGGGTGTTATTGAGCATTTCTTCTTCCGATCGCAACTTGAGTTTGCCCGCGATAGGGATCGCGATCATGTTGGCAAAAATAGCGCCATACAAAGTAGTTAATAGCGCAACAGCCATCGCTGGGCCAATCGATTTTGGGTCATCCATGTTAGATAACATCGCCACCAAACCAACCAGCGTACCAATCATCCCCATCGCGGGAGCGACCTCACCGATCATTTTAAAAACATTAGCCCCCGATTCATGCCGCGCCGAGGTTAGGTTAATATCTTTTTGCAGGGTTTGGCTAACAACGGTAGCGTCGTGGCCGTCCACCAGCAAATCGATACCTTTTTGCATAAATTGATTGCTCACTTCCGCCTCTTCTAGCGCAAGAAAGCCACCTTTACGTGCTGCGTCCGCCATTTCTACCGCTTTTTCAATTAATTCTTCCGGCTTATCAGTCTTGAACATAAACGCTTTCAACGCAATTTTTGACGCCGCTAAAAACTGGCTAAAATTAAAGTGCATTAATACTACAAATAATGAACCGACGAACACAATCAGTATCGATTGCGTATCGACAAACATACTGATATCGCCACCCATGACCATCGCCATGACAACGAAAGCAAAAGAGCCGACCAATCCAATTAAAGTTGCTAAATCCACAACATTCCCCATCCAAAACTAATTATCATAATATGATGTGCTTATATCCCTTGGCTAGCCAGAGGATAACAATCGATTATACCCATCATCTTCACTGAGATATATCGGCAGACAAAAAAAAATCTTAACCTCTCTTCTCTCGCTTATCTTTATCAACTCGGCAGATAAGCTGTATATACCCAAATAACTTGGGTATAATGGCCGAGTATATTATCAGAGGGGCACGTAATGGCGGTAAAAAAACCAGAAAATATGACATTTGAGGCATCTATTACAGAGCTTGAAGCAATAGTGAACAGCCTAGAGCAAGGTGATTGTGAACTCGATAATGCATTAAAGCAATTTGAGCGGGGCATTAGCCTAACGCGGTCCAGCGCACAAAAACTGCAGCAGGCTGAGCAACAGGTCGAAATTTTACTCGCCAACGGTGACCAGCAAACGCTTTCTCCTTTCAATCCTGACAGTAGTAATTAATAGTGCAACTTTCAAATTCGATTAGTCACTATCAGCAGCGTATCGATAGCTACCTAAAGCAGCAGCTCAGTCTACTGCCCTCCGTGGATCCTAAACTGGCTGCAGCCATGGAATACGGTTTACTGCAAGGCGGGAAACGGGTGCGCCCGACTATTATATACGCTATTGGTGAAATGCTCAATGTTCCCCTTGCCAAGCTAGACGGGGTGGCCGCCGCGGTTGAATCTATTCACGCTTATTCATTAATCCATGATGATTTACCGGCGATGGATAATGATGACCTGCGCCGTGGTCTGCCTACCTGTCACATCAAATTTGATCATGCGACAGCAATTTTGGCTGGCGATGCACTGCAAACTTTTGCCTTTGAGCTATTAATTGATTGTGATCTGGAACCCAAAGCAGAAAAAAACCGCCTGACTATGCTAAAAATACTGGCTCAGGCCAGTGGCTATCGCGGTATGTGCGGTGGCCAGGCGATGGATCTTGCTGCAACAGACAAAGCCATATCACTGGCGCAGCTCGAAGCTATCCATAACCATAAAACAGGTGCACTAATCAACTGTGCAGCCAAGCTAGGTGGGCTCGCCTCACCCCAATGCTCTGCAACATTATTAGCTGCATTGGATAACTGGTCGAATGCGATCGGTTTAGCTTTTCAAGTGCAAGATGACATTCTTGATATAATCAGTGATACTGCAACCTTAGGTAAACCCCAAGGCTCAGATGTCGAATTAAATAAATCGACTTATCCGGCATTACTTGGCCTGTCGGGTGCACAGGAAAAAGCGAAAGCACTGTATCAAAACGCGATGCAGTCCTTGGAAGCGATACCTTATGACACGACGACCCTCGAATTATTTACGCACTATATCATCGAGCGAAATAAGTAACCGATTTTAACAAATTATAAAATTATAAAATTATAAAAATTATGAGCTTAGACATTTCGAATTACCCTACACTGGCATTGGCAGACATTCCTGAAGAGTTGCGCCAATTACCGCCAGAACGGCTTAATGACCTGTGTGATGAACTGCGCAGCTATTTACTGAAAAGTGTCAGTAAAAGTGGCGGTCATCTCGCCTCCGGACTCGGTGTAGTTGAACTCACCGTAGCCTTGCACTATGTGTATAATACGCCTTACGACAAACTGTTGTGGGATGTGGGACATCAGGCCTATCCGCACAAAATTTTAACCGGTCGGCGCGATCGCATGCCGACGATCCGCCAAAAAGGCGGCCTGCACCCTTTCCCTTGGCGCGGTGAGAGTGAGTATGATCACCTCAATGTTGGCCATTCATCGACCTCAATCAGTGCTGCACTCGGTTTAGCGGTTGCAGCAGCGAAGGAAGATAAAAACCGTAAAACAGTGGCGATTATCGGGGATGGCGCCATCACTGGCGGTATGGCATTTGAAGCCTTAAACCATGCCGGAGATATTAACAAAGACGTGCTGGTCATCCTTAACGATAACGACATGTCTATCTCTGAAAATGTCGGTGCGGTGAACAAACACCTGGCAAAACTACTTTCTGGTGATGCGTATTCCTCCTTCCGCGAAGGCAGCAAAAAAGTACTATCAGGCATACCGCCAATCAAAGAACTAGCACGCCGCGCCGAAGAACATTTAAAAGGCATGGTGGTACCCGGCACGTTATTTGAAGAGTTCGGGTTTAATTACATCGGCCCGATTGATGGTCACGATGTTAACAGCTTAGTGGAAACCTTACGTAACATGCGCAGCCTGAAAGGGCCGCAATTTTTACATGTGATCACCAAAAAAGGCAAGGGTTACGCCCCAGCAGAGCAAGATCAGCTGGGTTACCATGGCGTGCCTAAATTTAATCCTGAAGAGGATACATTACCGGTAGCCTGTACAGCAAAACCGAGTTTTTCACAGATTTTCGGTAACTGGTTATGTGATGTTGCAGCCCAGGACAAAAAACTGGTCGCTGTCACCCCTGCGATGGGTGCAGGCTCTGGCATGATCCAATTTTCTGAAACCTACCCTGAACAATATTATGATGTTGCCATTGCAGAGCAGCATTGTGTCACCTTCGCGGCAGGCCTTGCTATTGGCGGTTATAAGCCAGTAGTCGCAATCTATTCGACTTTCTTGCAACGCGGCTATGATCAACTTATTCATGATGTGGCGATTCAGGACATTCCGGTCTTATTCGCTATCGACCGAGCCGGCTTGGTCGGTGCTGATGGACAAACCCATCAGGGTGCCTTTGATATCAGCTTCATGCGTTGTATTCCAAAGATGGTGATCATGACCCCGAGTGATGAAAATGAGTGCCGTCAGATGCTGCACACGGGTTATCAATACCCAGGTCCAGCGGCTGTTCGTTACCCCCGTGGTAATGGCGCAGGCGTGACGATTGAAGCTGCATTGACCGAATTGGAAATAGGTAAAGGCATTGTTCGCCGTGATGGTGAGAAAGTGGCCATTTTGTGCTTTGGTACCTTATTGCATAATGCCCTGCCAGCCGCAGAAGCGCTAAATGCGACCGTGGTTGATATGCGTTTTGCCAAACCATTAGATCAAGCACTGCTTACTAAGATCGCTAATAGCCACGATATATTAGTCACCATTGAAGATGGGGCAATCATGGGCGGTGCAGGCTCAGGGGTGAATGAATACCTCATGGCAAATAAATTACTGAAACCTACCCTTAACCTGGGGTTACCGGATCAGTTTATTCATCAAGGCAGCCAAAACGAGATCTATGCTGAACTTGGCTTAGATAGCCAAGGTATTGAAACCAGCATCCGCAACTTCATCGCGCTGTAATACCGTGGTTTAGACGCCCCCTGTTTTCTTCATAATTATCTATCACTCTCCTTGTATACAGCAGGGAGCCGCCGGGAATAATCTACCTCGATGATAAATAATATTCGCTGTTAATAAATAACTTTACGGTTAACAAATAATAGCCACCGTTAACATAACAAGCCCTGAATATTCAGGTTTTTTTTATATGTAGTCTCCGCGCTATCTGGGGGTTTATCGTCCCGTTCATTACCCAATAATTGATTAATGCCTCAAAACAAAAAAAAATTAGAGCAAATACTTCATTTATTTATTTTGCAGCCGACAATAGAGCGTATTAGCTATCCCTGCATTTTAAGTAATCGATTGATGGAGCATTGGAATATGAAAGTAAAAATGAATATAAAAATTAAATACCGCATTATGATAGGTACGCTAGTAGCCATTGTGCTCACCGCTGTTTCCATCATTATGCTTAGTCACCAAATGACCGCAGATATTATCGGTAATAATACTGTTCAGGCCGCGCAACTCAGTGACATGCTCATGGATATGATCTTAATGAGTATCGGCGTTGGCATCTTTTTACTCGTTATTGCCTGGCACTTTACCAGCAAATTCTTAACACCAATAGAACAAGTTACTGAATCACTAATGCAATTTTCGCAAGGCAACGGTAACCTATCACTCCGTTTAACTGAAAATGACTATGATGAAGCCGGTGAACTGGCCAAAGCCTTTAATCAATTCATTCAAAAGATCCAGTACTTAATGAATGATATCGCGACAGCAAGTACTGAATTGAACCACGATATTGACGCGGTAAACAACTTAAGCCAAAGTGGCGCTAAAAATGTTGAAGAACAAAGAAAACGTACTTTACAGATGGTTACCGCCATTGAACAGATCAGCGACACAATCTCAGACATAGCCAACAATGCCGCCGATGTTTCAACATCTACAGCAACCGGTTATCAGGAAACTCAGCAAGGCCAGCAGGTCGTCAATAGCAGCATTAATACCATGCAACAACTTGCCGCTGAAATTGAAGACGCCAGTGGTGTCATTAATAGCCTGGCACAAAGTAGCGATCAAATAGGCTCGATTGTTGAGGTGATCCAGAGCATTTCCGAGCAGACTAATTTATTAGCGTTAAATGCCGCCATTGAAGCCGCACGTGCTGGTGAACAGGGTCGCGGCTTTGCGGTGGTCGCCGATGAAGTGCGCACCCTGGCGAAACGTACCAATGAATCGACCAGTCAAATCCAAAAAATGATCACCCAATTACAGCAAAATTCCAAAGCGGCGGTAACGGCAATCGAACGCGGCAGTGAGCGCAGCCATGAAACCATTCAGTCGGTAACAGATACTGGTGAACGACTCAACCTGATCACCGCCAGCATGACCACAATTTCCGACCTGAGCACGCTGGTAGCAACTGCCACCGAAGAACAATCCGTGGTGATCAATGACATCAATAGTAACATTATTGATATTAATAATATCAGCGATAAAACGGCTGCAGACAGCCAAACGACAGCAGCGGCTTGTGAGCGTTTACAACAATCCTCAGTCAAGTTAGAAAAACTTATTTCCCAATTTGAAAACTAGCCAAGTATGAATCAATGAGTAAGTAACTAATAATCAATTATGAAGCCCTGAACATTCAGGGCTTATTAAACTTAACTATCTGAATATGCTTATTCTACCTGCACTTATCGGGGCTTTATCGCTCCAGCTTTAACACAATTATTGCTTAACACCACATAATGAGGAAAAGTTAGAATAAATACTTCATTTATTCTTGTTTAAGCCGACAATAATGAATATCAAATGCGCTAACTATTATTGGATAAAGGAATTATGCATATAAAAACAAAGATCAAATACCGGATTATCATTGCTGCAATGGTCGCCGTGCTGCTCAGCGCCATTGTCGCCATCACCTCCAGCTATCAGCTTACCGCAGATATTATTGGTAATAATACCGCGCAGCGTGCACAACTGAGTGGGATGTTAGATCAGATGATCCTCATTGGTGTAATCACCACGATCCTGATAGCCTTTCTTTGCTGGTATTTCACCAGTAGTTTCATGAAACCCTTCGAGCAAGTAACTGATTCCTTACACCAGTTTACACAAGGTAATGGCAACCTATCGCAACGTTTAACCGAAAATGATTATGATGAAGCAGGTCAACAGGCTAAAGCCTTTAATGCATTTATCACTCAGATCCAGCAATTGGTTAACAGCGTAGCTGCAGCAAGTAATGAGCTGCATCAAGACATTGCGGCGGTAAGAGAAATAAGCCGAAGCAGCGCCGAAAATGTCGAAGAGCAAAGAAAACGCACCATGCTGGTAGTGACAGCCATTGAACAGATCAGCGCAACCATTGCAGATATTGCCTCCAATGCCGCCGATGTATCGAGTTCCTCTGAAACGGGCCGCGAAGAAACGCAGCAGGGTCAAGAGGTCGTCAACAGCAGTATCGGTACTATGCAGCAACTTGCCGCTGAAATTGAGGACGCAACCAGTGTTATCACTAGCCTAGCGCAAAGCAGTGATCAAATTGGTTCTATTGTTGAGGTGATCCAGGGCATTTCCGAGCAGACTAACTTATTAGCGCTAAATGCCGCTATTGAAGCCGCACGAGCCGGGGAACAGGGCCGTGGCTTTGCCGTGGTTGCAGATGAAGTGCGGACGCTGGCACAACGCACCAATGAATCGACCAGTGAAATCCAAAAAATGATCACCCAGCTACAGCATAATTCAAAAGCGGCGGTTACGGCGATCCAGCGTGGCGGCGAACGTAGCCATGAGACCATTCAGGCGGTAACGGATACGGGTGAACGTCTCAATTTGATAACCGCCAATATGACGACAATTTCAGATCTCAGTATCTTAGTGGCGACAGCAACAGAAGAGCAATCGGTGGTGATCAGTGATATCAATCGCAATGTCCTTGATATTAATGATATCAGTGATCAAACTGCTGAGGACAGTAAAACGACAGCATCAGCCTGTGAGCGTCTACAGCAATCATCTGCACGGTTAGAAAAACTCATCGCTCAATTTGAGCAATAGTTCGTTCTGAATAATAGTGTGAATGGAGCAATCCTTTGAATTGATAAAGCTTGAGTTGAAAATAAGTTTACTGAAATTTAAAAGCCCTGAATATTCAGGGTTTTTTGTTATAAAATAAAAATAAACAGAATCAGATCCGATCTTCTTCTACAGCATGACAAGCAATACGGCGCTCAGCATGTGCAATCAGTGACGGCTGCTCAATACTGCAGCGTTCATTAGCAAACTGGCAACGGGCATGGAAAGCACACCCTTTCGGCGGGTCCAATGGCGAGGGTAACTCACCAACAAGCTTGATCCGCTCACGTCTATGCGCGGGATTCAGCTGCGGCGTGCTCGACAGCAGTGCCTGGGTATAGGGATGGCGCGGATTAGCAAATAACTCCACTTTGGTGGTGTGCTCAACAACTCGCCCCAGATACATCACAATCACTTCGTCGGCAATATGTTCAACCACAGACAAATCATGAGAGATAAATACGTAACTGAGATTAAACTCATCCTGCAGATCCATCATCAGATTCAGTACCTGTGCCTGCACCGAGACATCCAGCGCCGACACCGGCTCATCAGCAACAACCACTTGCGGATCTAACATTAAGCCCCGTGCAATCGCAATACGCTGACGCTGTCCGCCAGAAAACATGTGCGGATAACGATCATAATGCTCCGTTTTCAGGCCCACTTTCGCCATGATCGCCAGTGATTTTTCTTTACGCTGTTGTTTATTCAACGCGGTATTGATCTCTAACGGCTCTTCCAGTATTTGTCCCACTTTTTTACGTGGATTCAGTGAGCCATAGGGATTTTGAAACACAATCTGGATCTTCTGACGTAACGCCTTAAACGTCTGTTTATCCAACGTCAGTAAATCTTGTCCCTGAAAATCAATTTCGCCATGGGTGGGGGTTTCAATCATTGTCAGCAAACGACCGAGTGTTGATTTACCACATCCCGACTCCCCGACTATGGCTAAGGTTTTACCCGCATCGAGCGTAAATGAAACGCCGTCCAAGGCTTTCACCGTTGCATCTGGTTGTCGAAAGCCTTGTGAAACCTGGTAGTATTTTTTCAAGTCCACCGCTTTCAATAATGGCTGATCTGCTGATGCCGTATTTGTGTCCGCTGTTAAGATCTCAACGCTGCTCATGCTGCAGGCCTCCCTTGAATAGTTAATGGCGTGTGGCATTTTACCTGACCCAATGGACTTTCATGCGCATCAGGTTCTTCGGTTCGGCATCTGTCTGTCGCATAAGGACAACGGGGATTAAGCAAGCAACCCACAGGACGGTCATACGCACCGGGAACAACCCCAGATAACGCCACCAGCCGTGACTGACCTACCGCTGACTCAGGGGAAGAGGCAAGTAATGCCTGGGTATAAGGATGCTTTGGATGTTTAAATACGGCTGCCGCCTTACCCGTTTCGACAATTTGTCCCGCGTACATCACCGCCACACGATCTGCTACTTCTGCCACGAGTGCCAAATCATGGGTGATCAACACTAATCCCATGTTATTTTTCTTTTGCAATCCAACCAAGAGATCGATGATCTGCGCTTGAATAGTCACATCCAGTGCCGTTGTCGGTTCATCGGCAATTAACAGTTTAGGATCACAACCCAATGCCATCGCAATCATCACCCGCTGGCTCATACCGCCAGAGAGTTGATGCGGATAGACATTTAATCGGCTTTCCGGTGCGGGAATACCGACAAGATCCAGCAGTTCAATCGCGCGCGCTTTACGCGTTGCTTTACTGCCACCCTTGTGTGCCTTCAAGGCCTCCATAATTTGATAACCCACGGTAAAACACGGATTCAAACTGGTCATCGCATCCTGGAATATCATTGCTATGTCTGACCCGGTCAACTTACGACGGGCTTTTTCTGGCATTAACAATAAGTCTTGCCCTTCAAATAATAAACTCTCTGCAGTTACCTTACCCGGGTGATCAATAAGTCCCATGATCGACATGGAACTGACCGATTTACCCGAACCTGATTCCCCTACAATGCCCAGGATCTCGCCTTTATCGACGCTATAATTAATATTATCAACAGCCCGAAAGCCGCTGAATGTAACTGATAAGTTTTTTATTTCTAACAGTGACATAAACCAACCTCCTACTGTTTTAATTTCGGATCAAGTGCGTCACGCAAGCCATCACCCATTAAGTTAAATGCTAATACCGTTAATAATATGGTGACCCCGGGGAAAGTAACCACCCACCAGGCGCTCTGCACATATTGGCGGGCATCAGCCAGCATCGTTCCCCATTCAGGTGTGGGTGCCTGTGCACCTAAACCAAGGAAACCCAATGCAGCCATATCTAAAATTGCGTTAGAAAAACCCAGTGTCGCCTGGACAATAAGTGGCGCCAAACAATTTGGCAATACCGTATTAAACATGATGCGCATAGGTCCGGCACCAGCAATGCGCGAAGCCACCACATAATCCCGATTCATCTCAGCCATTGTTGACGCGCGCGTTAAGCGTACGTAATGCGGAATGGAGACGACAGCAATTGAAATAGACGCATTCATAATGCTTGGCCCTAAAATAGCGACAATGGCAATGGCCAATAGCAGACTCGGCATGGCCAGCATAATATCAACCAAGCGCATGATGATAGTTTCGGTACGCCCGCGAAAATAACCCGCGACCAACCCCATTACGATGCCGATACCTAAAGATAAAGTAACCACTAACATACCGACAAACAGCGATAGCCTAGCCCCGTGGATCAAGCGCGATAAAATATCACGTCCCACCGCATCGGTGCCGAGCAGATAATCTCCCGACCACGAAGGTGGCTGCAATAATGCATCGCGGTATTGCTCAATCGGTGAATACGGCGCGACAACGTCAGCAAAGATAGCCACGAAAATCATAATGCTGATATATACCAAACCGACAACAGCGCCTTTATTGACACTAAAATACTTCCAGAATTCTTGCAGTGGAGTTAACGGCTTCAGCTCTGTGACTGGTGCGTTTTTTGAAATTTCACTCATTGAATTAGCCCCTGTATCCTATTTTGCGTGACGAATACGCGGATTAACAACACCGTAAGTAATGTCTACCAGTAAGTTAACGATAATAATCAAGGTGGCAATAATCAGAATTCCGCCCTGCACGACTGGGTAATCGCGTCGTCCGATCGATTCAATTAACCACTTACCAATACCAGGCCAGGCAAAAATAGTTTCCGTTAAAATAGCGCCAGATAGTAAGATACCGACCTGTAACCCAATCACAGTGATCACCGGAATTAATGCATTACGCAAAGCATGGATAACAATCACCCGCCAGGGTGCTAAGCCCTTCGCACGCGCGGTACGAATGTAATCTTCACCCAGTACTTCTAGCATTGAAGAACGCGTCATACGCGCAATAACGGCCAAAGGGATGGTGCCCAATACGATTGACGGTAAAATAAGATGATGCAACGCAGAAGAAAAAGCACCCGGTTCATTCGACAACACGCTGTCGATTAGCATGAAACCTGTTACGTCCTCAATCCATAACGAAACATCAATACGCCCTGAAACCGGGGTCCAGCCCAAATTAACCGAAAAGACCAGCATCAGCAATAACGCCCACCAGAAAATAGGCATTGAGTAACCAGTCAGAGAAATCCCCATCACAGAGTGATCAAAAAAGGAACCACGTTTCACCGCAGCTATAATACCGGCCGGTAAACCGAGCGTAATAGCAAATAGTGCCGCTAAGAAAGCTAACTCGACCGTGGCAGGGAATAATTCGAAGAACTCTTGCAACACCGGCTTTCTGGTGATCAAAGAATTACCCAGATCACCCTGTAGTACCCCGCCTACATAGGAAAAATACTGCTGCCAAATTGGCTGGTCTAACCCTAATTCAGCCATGAGCGCGGCGTGCCGCTCTGGGGATATACCGCGTTCACCGGCCATGATCTCAATCGGATCACCCGGGATCAAATGAATGAGGGTAAATGTAAGCAAAGTAATACCGATAAATGTCGGAATTACACTGCCCAGTCGCTTTATAATAAATTGAAACATAGAAAACTCTGCGGATATTTGAGGGTTGATACCAAAACGACTTCAGATGCAGGAGCCTGCGCTTATTCTTTGAGAGCAATTTGAAATAGTTTAGGTATATCCGGTAAGGCGACACTGCCACCTCACATTTCACTAAGCCCTGCTTAGTGGCTGCGCTGACTCGCTAAACCTAGTCAGTCAGCGCAGCAGGCGATATTATTTTTCTAAGCTAACGCTATAGAAATTGTGTCCGCCAAGTGGATCGATGACATAACCCTTAACTTCTTTACGTACTGGTTCAAATACAACCGAGTGCGCGATAGTTGCCCAAGGTGCCTGCTGTTTAAAGATCAGTTGCGCTTTCTCATACAGTTTAGTTCTCACTGCTTGATCAGCCGTTGTTTTAGCCTCTTTGATCAGTTGATCAAACTCAGCATTACACCACATCGACCGGTTAGAACCACCAACAGCGTCACAACCTAGTAGCACTGCTAAGAAGTTATCTGGATCACCATTATCGCCAGTCCAGCCAAGTAGCACTGTATCATGCTCGCCTTTCTTCGAACGTTTTAAGTACTCGCCCCACTCGTAAGTGACAATCTTGGCATTAACGCCTATTTTAGCCCAGTCAGACTGCATTATCTCAGCCATACGACGTGCATTCGGGTTATAAGGACGCTGCACTGGCATTGCCCAAATATTGGTTTCAAAACCATCGGGATAACCCGCTTCAGCAAGCAATGCTTTGGCCTTATCAAGATCGAAATCATAATCTTTAATGTCGTTATTGTACGACCACATTGTTGGTGGAATGGGATTGGTTGCCGCCTTGCCCGAACCATTAAAGACCGCATCAATGATCGCTGGCTTATTAACGGCCATATTCAACGCTTGGCGTA
This sequence comes from Moritella sp., assembly GCA_047628235.1. GTDB lineage: Bacteria > Pseudomonadota > Gammaproteobacteria > Enterobacterales > Moritellaceae > Moritella. The sequence continues at coordinate 3,725 of JBLHPA010000042.1, read as the reverse complement.
CACGCACATCATCAAATGGTTTTTTAGTGACATTAAAGGCAAGATAACCAACATTCAGACCTTCCTGCGTTAACAGGTTGATGTTGGGATCTTTCTCCATCATTTCACGATCCGATGGATTCGGGAACGCCATTACCTGACACTCATTATTCTGCAATTTAGCAAAGCGCACCGACGCATCCGGCGTAATTGAGAAAACTAAGCGATCAATTTGAGGTTTACCCCCCCAATAGTCTGCATTACCGGCATAACGGATAAGTGAATCTTTCTGGTATTGTTGCAAAGCAAACGGACCGGTACCTGAGGGCATTATATCAAGCTGCGCCGCCATACCTTTAGCAAGAAATACATCGGCTTGTTCTGCTGACATAATCGAAGCGAAATCCATTGCTAAATTCGCAACAAATGGTGCTTCCGGTTGATTTAGCACAAACTGCACTGTGTAATCATCCAATTTTTTAACTTCTTTAATCAACGAAGCCATGCTCATCGCATTATAGTATTCGTATGAGCCACCGGAAATTTTATGGTAAGGATTTTCACTGTTGCCTTGGCGATCAAATGAGAACAGCACATCATCCGCATTAAATGTCCGACTCGGAGTAAAGTCTTTGGTGGTATGAAATGGCACACCTTGACGTAATTTAAAAGTATAAACCAAACCATCTTCTGAAACGTCCCAACTTTCAGCTAGCGCAGGAATAACTTCTGTCGTCCCTACTTTAAATTCAACCAAGCGGTTAAAGATAGTTTTCGCCGCTGCATCAAACGTAGTCCCAGTGGTAAATAGTGCGGGATTAAAACCTTCCGGGCTTGCTTCAGAACAATATACAAAAGAAACGGGGGCTTTCGCCGCTGTTGAAGCAACCTCTGTTGCTACCTTATCATCCGAGCAACCACTTAAACCTAATGTGATCACACTCGCAATAGATAACGATAGTGCAATTTTTATTTTTTTCATTTTTTACTCCGTTATGCAATGTCGTTTGGCTCTAAAACCAGATCTTAGCCCAGATTATTATTAAAGCCATTTTCACAGATACTTTGTCTGTTATTTATGTTTGTCATAATAAAAACTACGTTTTTAGTTCAGTTATGTAAACCTTTAGGGGGAAATTAAATAACTGAATTAGAATTAAAACACAGAATGAACAAGAATAAAAAATGCTATTAATAGTGTAAACAATCAAATCAACTGAATGTAAAATAAAGCAATCAAGCATCAAACATTGTTTAAATCTGAATTTTATTGAATTTTTACATAAAATTCAATGTAATAAGGGTAAAAAACAGCATTAACCAAGATAAAACAGGGGCGGTGGCAGCAGAATAGATAACTAAAGTTGATTTTGATCACGTAAATTGTAAATTGGGTGATAAAACGCAGCAATGGTGATTTAATACACCCGCCAATTTTAACGATTTATCTATATACCCCATAAATTATAAGTATTACAACATTAAAATGCACAATTAATTAATGATTAATGAAAATGAAGGCATTTAAAATAAGGATTTAACAACGCCAACAATACATCTACCTCCAATTGTAATTGAAGGATTAAATTCTACATAAAAAACATAATTAGACGTATTAAACCTGAAATAAAGCAAATTTACAGATAGATATAACCAATCAACTGTAGAGACAGAAATGCAAAAAATCCAGCGAGCACATCATCGATCATGATACCAAAACCACCCTCAGTATTTTTATCTAACCAACCAATTGGCCCTGGCTTTACAATGTCAAAAAAGCGAAATAAACCGAAGCCAAGTAATATCCAGAACCAGCCCTGTGGCGCAGCAATCATGGTAATACCATAACCAGCGATCTCATCCCAGACAATTGCGCCGTGATCATGGACGCCCATCGCTTTACTCGCGCTCGCGCAAAAGTACACCCCCACCACCGACGCTAATGCAACGACACCAATGTATTGCCATAAACCCAGCTGCAGCACACTCGTGAGTAATAAATAGAGGGGGATAGCAGCCAAAGTACCCATGGTACCGGGTGCTTTTGGTGATAAACCACTACCAAAACCAACTGCGGCAAGGTGCACTGGATTCGCTAAATTTAACTTTTTTAATTCGGGTGATAAGAAATCTGTTTTCATTGGAAGTGGTCCCATCCCTGTAAGGCGAGTGCGGTTAAAGTGTTGTTGTAAAAATAATTGATCTGCGCCATTTCTACTGGCTTATCAGCATGCGCTTGATCTGGCTGCGTCACGATACCAATCTTGTTACAGGCCAAGTCAAGCGACTGCATTGCCTGCGTTAATAGTACCTCATGTTCTGCTGGAACGGTAAATAACAACTCATAATCATCGCCGCCAGCCAATGCATACTGTGGCCACTCCACAGCAGGAAGGTAGCGTTGTAGTGCAAGGGACAACGGCAGTTGAGTGAGTTCGATATCAGCGGCCAATGGCTCAGCGTGACTGGACGCCCTTAATATATGCTTGAGATCTGATGCTAAGCCATCCGATAGGTCAATACAGCTACTGGCAATACCGACCAATGCCAGACCAGCCTCTATTCTGGCCGTCGGACGCTGATGTCGCCCCACTAAAAATGCCCTATCAGACGCGGTTATATTAGCCATGTTTTGTTCATCAGTCGTTTGTAAGAGCGCCAGTCCTGCAGCCGCATCTCCGATACTGCCGCTGCAATAGATCAGATCACCTGCTTTTGCGCCCCGGCGCTGTAATGCGTTGCCCTGCTGTGCAAAACCTTGCACCGTCAAAGTTAATGTCATCGGTCCCTTGGTCGTATCCCCCCCGATCAAACTTACCCCATACACACGTAACTGCAAATGCAGGCTGTCACTAAATTTAGCCAACCAATCACGGTCATAATCAGGCAGCGTCAAAGCCAGCGAAGCCCAGGCCGGTTCAGCGCCCATGGCGGCCAGATCGCTCATATTGACCGCCACCAGCTTATGGGCGACATCCGCAGGATCGGCATCTGCCAAAAAATGCACACCGGTAACCATGGTATCCGTTGTCACAACCAAGTGTTTACCCGCTGGTAACGCCAATATAGCGCAGTCATCGCCAATGCCTTGAATAACATCATCACGTTCGACAGACTGATTTGTAAAGTATTGACCAATCAAGTCAAATTCCCCAGTGGCCATTGTAATCCTCTTTTCAACCATTTTATATGCCAAGTGCCCCACCCAGCTATAACTCGCAACTCGCATACATTGTATTTTTCGGGCATAAAAAAAGCTAGCAACTTGTGCTAGCTTTATCAATTTATTGCGTCAGTGAAATTGAAGGCAACAAAAGTAATTTAATTAGAAAATAAACAGCGTTACTTCTTTAAACGTAATTGTAATTTACTTACTATCTTGTCTAATACACCATTAACAAATTTGTGGCTGTCTTCAGCGCCAAAATCTTTTGCTAATTCAATAGACTCATTGATAACAACTTTATAAGGAACATCCTGACGTTTTAATAGCTCAAAAGTTGACAGACGTAAAATTGCTTTCTCAACCAGATCCAGATCATTCATAGGACGAGACAGAAATGGCGTCATCAGCTCATCAAGTTCAGCTGAATTCATGCTAACGCCAACGAGTAACTCACGAAAGTAAATTGCATCAGTGCTATTAAAATCTTGCTCAGTTACAAATTGGTTTTCAATATTTGCAACATTTTCTTTTGTCATCTGCCACTGATAAATTGCTTGTGTGGCAAATTGACGTGCCTTAC
>JBLHPA010000041.1:0-21565 GCA_047628235.1 Moritella sp. | reverse complement strand
GACAATCTGTTAACCACAACCAACCAAACCAACGGCCAGCTAAGCGTACTGGTTAACACCGTACAGCAACTGGTGAATCAACTCGCCAGTGTCAGTCATACGCTGCAGCAGCATGCACAGATCATTCGTCAAACAGCCGATAGCGTCAGCCTAGGTGCACAACAGCAAGTTCAAGACAGTACAGAAATTAATAATCTACTGCACAGTGTAAAAACGTTGATCAATCAATCTAACGATGCGTTAAATGAAGTAAGTGAAAACTCCAACCAGGCCACCATCGATGCAGACACCAGCAGTCAGACCATGCAGCAATCAACGCAGTCAATGTCAGCAATTGAGCAAAGCAATAACAATATTCTGCAGATCATAGGGGAAATTGACAGTGTTGCCAGCCAAACCAATTTATTAGCCTTAAACGCCGCAATTGAAGCGGCACGTGCCGGAGAAAATGGCCGAGGTTTTGCTGTGGTAGCCAGTGAAGTCAGAGTATTATCTCAGCGCAGTGCAGATTCAGCCAATACCATCAGTGAGCTGGTCGCCCAGAGTACCCAGGATATCAAGCAAGGAATTGTTGCCGTTGATAATACCTCGTCAGTACTTAACCGCCTCATCAGTGATATCAAGCAGATCCACCAGCAGATGGATCAGGTAACCCACAACATGAGCGCAACTCAAAACAATGTCAGTGATATTCTGAATACCAGCAACAATGTTTGCCAGGTAACGCAAGATAACCAAACCAATGTGACTACGCTCAACAGCTCAACCCAGATCTTGATGAGTGAAAGTCAAAACCTCACCACCCTGTCAGAACAGTTAACAACGCTCATGCAACAACATGACATAGCCAATACCATTGGTGCTATTGATTCTTTTTCTGCTACCGATAGTGTGATTTCACCGGATCCGTTAACACTACGCAACGCCTGATTTAAAGATTTGTTCCGATTTACCGACGCATTGCAATTGCATTACGCCAGACATAAAAAAGCCAGTACCATTCTCTTTGTTACTAAAGAGTGGTACTGGCTTTTTAGTATAGCGGATTAACATAATGCGCGGTTTACGCTTTCAGGCAGCGTTCACCTCGAGCGATACCACAAACACCACTTCGCACCACTTCAACAATTTCAGTGCTGTTGGCCAATGTTTGGATAAAGGCGTCCAACTTGTCGCTGTCACCCGCCAGTTGCACTGTGTAGAGTGAATCAGTAACATCAATGATCTGACCGCGGAAAATATCCGAAGTACGCTTCACTTCAGCACGCACGAAACCAGCCGCTTTTACCTTGATCAGTAAAAGTTCGCGTTCAATGTGACTGCCCTCTGTCAGATCACTCACCTTCAACACGTCAATTAACTTATTGAGCTGTTTCATGATCTGCTCAATCACCGCTTGATCACCGCGGGTTACGATAGTCAACCGCGATAAGGTTTCATCATCTGTGGTTGAGACCGTCAGAGACTCAATATTATAACCACGCTGAGAAAACAAACCGACGATCCGCGATAGCGCACCCGCTTCATTTTCTGTTAATACTGAAATTATGCGTCTCATGATGTTGTTTTCTCCGTCTTACTTAAGTACATATCGTCCATGGCACCAAACTTGATTTGCATCGGATATACGTGCTCTTCAGGATCAATGATAATATCCATAAATACTAAACGATCTTTATTCTTTTCCGAAAAGCACTCTGCGAGCCCCTTGTCCAGATCTTCCGGTTTTGATACCTGAATGCCGACGTGATGATAAGCTTCTGCTAACTTCACAAAGTCAGGCATAGATTCCATATAAGAATGTGAATGACGACCATCATAAAACATCTTCTGCCACTGCTTCACCATGCCTAACGCCCCATTATTTAGGGTGATAATTTTCACAGCAATACCGTATTGCAGACAAGTTGACATTTCCTGAATGTTCATCTGAATGGAACCATCACCAGAAATACAGCACACCACGGTATCTGGGTTGGCAATTTTAGCCCCCATTGCAGCTGGAAAACCAAAGCCCATGGTGCCTAGACCGCCAGAGTTGATCCACTGACGCGGTTTATCGTAAGGGTAATACAAAGCACCAAACATCTGATGCTGACCCACATCAGAGGCAATGATCGCCTTACCATCGGTATGTTTGTATAGCGCTTCAATCACCTGCTGTGGTTTAATCGATGTGCTAGTTTCATAGCTCAGGCATTGTTTTGTACGCCAGCTATCGACCTGTTTCCACCATGCAGCTCGTTCTTCTTCATTCGCAGTCACTTCCAACTCAGCAATAATATCGAGCATCTGTTCAACAACGACTTCGATAGAGCCAACAATGGGAATATCTGCATGAATGGTTTTAGAAATAGACGTAGGATCAATATCAACATGGATGATCTTAGCGTCAGGGCAAAACTTGTCGATCGCGTTCGTCACTCGATCATCAAACCGCGCGCCGAGTGAAATAATCAGATCAGAATTATGCATAGCCTTGTTTGCTTCAAAAGTGCCATGCATACCTAACATGCCAATGTTCTGCGCATGAGTGCCAGGAAATAGACCCAGTCCCATCAGAGTATTGGTCACAGGTAGGTTTAATTGCTCTGCAAATTTGATTACCTGCTCGCGAGCGTTGGCAATGACAGCACCACCGCCTACATATAAAACCGGTTTTTTCGCCGTTGATATCGCTTTAACTGCTTTACGCACTTGCCCTTTATGGCCCGCTTTCACGGGATTATAAGAACGCATTGACACATTTTCCGGATATTTATACGGAAATTTTAACAGCGGGTTTTGTGTATCTTTCGGTAAATCAATAACAACAGGTCCAGGTCGGCCTGTTGACGCAATATAAAATGCTTTTTTAATCGCTTCCGGAATCTCTTCAGCCGTTTTGCATAGGAAACTATGCTTCACAATAGGGCGCGAAACACCCATCATATCCGTTTCTTGAAACGCGTCATTACCTATCATTGAAGTAGGTACCTGACCCGACAATACGACTAATGGAATCGAGTCCATATACGCAGTTGCAATACCGGTAATACAGTTTGTCGCACCGGGTCCCGATGTAACCAATACTGTGCCGACCTTCCCTGTTGAACGCGCATAACCATCTGCAGCGTGTACTGCTGCTTGCTCATGACGCACTAAAAAATGTTCAATTTTACTTGACTCAAATAGCGCATCATAAATATCAAGAACAGAGCCTCCTGGATAGCCAAAGATATGTTCAATACCTTCATCTTCCAGCGAGCGGATTACCATTTCGGCACCAGACAACATTTCCATAAGCAGGCCCTCCCGGCCCAAATCCTAATTCTAGTTTGACAACTGTATATATTGTAACAAATACATTACAATTTAGAACTTACTATCGAGTTAGATTTAACTTTATTATTGTTTAATCTATTGAAATTAACAAAATAAAATCATCTTTAAAAGCATTATGAGAAATTAAATATACAAAAGTATACCTTTCCTTATGCCGACAGGTAGTTGCGAACAGGAATTTATGGAGAGTATTCATAGCATAGCGCGTACTCAGTGCTTGCCTTAGTTTGCAATAACCGAGATAGTCATACTCTTATTTACTTGCAGTGACCGAAATAATATTGCGCTTATCCCGGCCCGTTAACCAGTGATTTAAGTGGGTTAATGACATAGGCTCTGCATACCAATAACCTTGCACCTTATTGCAACCTTGCTGAAGTAAAAAGTCGGCCTGCTCCAGCTGTTCGATGCCTTCACCCAATAGTTCTAACTTTAACGCTTCACCCATGGCGCAAATACCTTTGACAATATTCTGGCTGCGTTCACAAGTCACCACATTTTCAATAAAACTACGGTCTAGCTTGATGCCATGAAACCGGAATTTATTCAGATAACTGAATGAAGAGTAGCCCGTACCAAAATCATCAATCCATAATTTAATACCTAGATTATTAATTTCCCGTAACACGCGTAAATTATCATTATCGGTATTCATCAGGGTGGTTTCTGTTATCTCGAAATGGATATTCCCTGGTTCGAGTAAATAACAGTCCAAAATAACTCTAATCTTTTGTACAAAGGCGTGATCAGCCAATTGCTGTGGGGCAATATTAATGGCAACATAGTAATTACGGTTTTCTATCTGCAGTAATGATAAGTCGCAGCAAACTTGCTTAATAATCCACTGCCCCATAGGCACAATTAAGCCAGTGTCTTCTGCAACAGGAATAAAATCATCCGGAGAAACCAAACCGCGGACCGGATGGTGCCATCGAATTAAAGCTTCAAAGCCTAACTCCTGCTCCGTTGCAACATCAATAATCGGTTGGTAATAAAGCTCGAACTCATCCCGCTGCAAAGCCAACATAAGCTCCTGCTCAATCTTAACTCGCGTCTCTAATTCGTGCAGGTATTGCGGTTTAAAGAAGGCCACATTATGCTTACCCGCATTTTTGACTTTATACAACGCCATATCGGATTTTTTAAGCAGAGCGTCACAGCTAGAACCGTGTTCAGGGCTAATACTCACTCCGATACTGGCACTCACCGCAATTTTTCTACCAGATAATTTGATTGGACAGCGTATATCCTGTAATAATTGTTGCAGCATAGGGGATATATCAGCGGTATCATGTATGCCCATAACCAACAGCGCAAATTCATCGCCACCGATGCGGGATACATAGGCCGGGACCAGAGTCGATTGTTGCCAATTATCCGCAAATAATTTAAGCCGTTGTGCAATAACAGCAATCACTTGATCTCCAACGGTATGCCCAAGCGTATCATTGATGTACCTAAAATCATCCAAATCAAGGATACATAAAGCGACATGACCTTGATCTTCACCTAGCTGCTCGGCTAATGTAGTATCCAAAATCTCCAATAATTCAAACCGATTTGGCAGTCCAGTAGCAAAATCCGTGTAAATTGATCGGTCAAATTCAGCCAACTGCCCTTGCCGCTTAGTTAGTTCTAACTTAACTCTGCGTATATTATGCTGATAATTGTGTACTTTATAAGCACTGAGCACATTAACAGCACCCAATAAAATGCTTGCGAACAACAATGCCGGTAATGTCACCAACACATTATTTTGATCCTGCAGAAATAAACGAATGGTATCGTCCACATAAAGTAAGGGATAAACAATAGCGAGCAGACCTAATAGGCAGCCCAGCTTCACCAAAAAATGAATGGACCTACGCGAAAATATCGAGGGATTATGTTTTCTAAGCAGATTCATTGAACACTGTCCCTTTTTACTGACTCACCTATCCATGTAACTTAAAATTCTAGCTCAGATGTGCAGGAATGGGGACTTTTTTTATAAACAAAAGGAGAAATATGAAGAACTGTTAGCGCAGTTTGGAAATCAGCATAAGAAATGTGATCATTAAATAAACTCACGGTTGCAGGACTAATTTTAGTCCTGCAACCGTGAGTTTAAACGGACTTCTAAAGCCTCATCATAATTTTACGTTTTTCGTTTTTTTAACACTGCTATACATGCTATCAATCAAGCTGCTATAGCGTTGCTGAATAACTTTACGCTTTAATTTTAAGGTCGGCGTTAATTCACCTTTTTCATTGGTAAACGGCGCTGCCATTAATTTAAACTTCTTCACCTGTTCAAACTTGGCCAATTCCTGCTGCATCTCCTTTACCCGCTCATCAAACAGCTCAACAATCTTGCTGTGCTTGAGCAAATCAACATAAGATTCATACTTCAGGTTCATACTTTTAGCATACTCTTCCAATGCTTCCTGCGCCGGAACAATCAATGCCGAGGCATATTTTCTAGCATCCGCAAATACAGCGACCTGCTCAATGAAACGGTCACGGCCCAATGTACCTTCGATTAATTGTGGCGCAATATACTTACCGCATTCCGTTTTCATCAAATCTTTTAAGCGATCGGTAATATACAGGTAACCGTGCTCATCAATCGCACCCGCATCCCCGGTTTTCAGCCACTCACCATCAAACGTTTTTGCAGTTTCTTCCGGTTTATTAAAATACCCACGCATCACCGTCGGCCCCTTGATCATAATTTCATTTTCATGACCCAGTTTCACTTCAATACCCGGTAAGATTGAGCCGATCGAACCTAATTTAAATGTCTTCGAGTAGCAACTCACCGTTGCCACTGTTTCTGTCATGCCATAGCCATACTTAAGATGAATACCTATAGACTGAAAAAACAAATTTACCTCATCGTCCAAGTTAGCGCCAGAACAAGGAAGGAAACGGATATTGCCACCAAATACAGCCCGTAGCTTGGTGAAGACTAATTTATCTGCAATGGCATGCTGAAGGTGAAGCAATGGAGAGACAAAATCACCGGCCTGCTTGGCTTTAAAACGTTTTTTACCAATGTTTACAGCCCAATTGAACAAAGCGCGGCGTTTTTCCGGTGCATTTTCCGCTTTGTTGAGCATAGTTGTATAGATTTTTTCATATAACCGCGGTACTGCGCACATCACGGTCGGTTTAGTATCTGTCATCGCCTTTTGAATTCGCGCCGGATCTTTAAGGTAAGTATTCTCTGCGCCCCAAAATAATGCGTTGTATGTCCAAATACGTTCAAACACATGACTTAGCGGCAAAAATGCCAACGAAATATCGTTTTCTTCCAGTCGTGTTTCACGTTCATTCGCCGCCAATGATGACTGGATATTATCATAATCCAACATCACCCCTTTCGGCTCACCCGTTGTCCCTGAAGTATAAATAAGGGTCGCCAAGTCGTCTTTTTTAGCCATTTGAATACGCTGAGCCAACTCTTTCCGAGAAGCGGCGTCCTCGCTAAATACCAGCATATCGGCGTAGCCAATCACCCGAGCATCATCGGGTAATTTCACTGTTGGGGTTAACACAATCAGGTACTGTAATGACGCACATTTATCTAGCAGCGGCAGCGCCACGTCAAGCTCAGCCTTGTCACCAATGAACATACAGCTAATGCTAGCATCATTAATAATATATTCGGCTTGAGATGCGGTACTGCTTGGATAGATAGGCACAGAAACGGCGCGACACTGTTGCAGAGCAAGATCAGCAATCGTCCATTCCGGTAAATTATTTGACCAGATACCCACTTTAGCTTGGATCTCAAGACCACGGCCGATTAAATTATTAGCCAACCCCTCGATTTGCAGCCCCATTTGAGCCCAGCTAATACGGTTCCAACCTGCTTTATTTTTACTTTTCAGGGCGGTCTTATCTTGATATTTCTCAATTCTTTCAAGGATCTGGCTGACGAAATGTTGGCTCATGTAAGTTTCTCATGTTATGTTCAGACGCTAAAATCAGCTTGGCTTACAGTTGTAAGCCAAAATGGTAACGTGTATGGCATCATTTGTAAAATGAATGCATAAGAAATTTAACAGCAAAAGCAAGCTTTAGCATAAAAGCATGATCTGAGTGAAGTATATACTCAAAAACATTACTCATACCTGTCCCAAAGCAGCTTCAATATATATGAATATACTGTAATACTAATTATCGGCCGAATGTTTCCAAACATTCTTCAACGGTTCCTCAACTTCATGTTCAACCAAAGATATATCGATACCCATCTCGGTTAATTCTTGCAAGGTTAAGTTATCCGCAAGTGCTACTATTTCACCACTGTCATTCTTGAATATCATATTTCACCTCCATAACTATTTAGAACCTCCCTAAAGTGTGGCATAGATAAGAAAAACTACGAATTGTCTGCTCACCCTATTTGCCAAGACGCGACAAGATACCAGAGATTTAAACAAAAAAATGACCATTTTAGTTTAAACAACACTAATTAATTGACAAAAAACTGACAAATCTGTAAAGATTAACGCTCAGTAAAAAATTTTATTAATATATAACGAATTTTCCACGTAAGGGCATTCTCCCTCAGCATTAAATTCCATTTAGCGGCAAATGAAGGATTCATCATGTCAGATCAGGTTATTATTTTTGATACGACCTTAAGGGATGGGGAGCAGGCACTTTCAGCTAGCTTAACCGTAAAAGAAAAGTTACAGATAGCCTTAGCGCTGGAACGCCTGGGCGTTGACGTAATGGAAGTAGGCTTCCCAATTTCATCCCCGGGTGATTTTGAATCGGTACAGACTATTGCGAGGCATATTAAAAATAGCCGGGTTTGTGCACTTTCCCGCGCCTTGGAAAAGGACATCGATGCCGCGGGTGAGGCGCTGTCGGTAGCAAAAAATTTTCGTATTCATACATTTATTTCCACGTCTGACATTCACGTCAAAAGTAAACTAAAGCGCAGTTTTGAAGATGTATTGGAAATGGGTTGCAAAGCCATTAAACATGCTCGCCGTTACACCGATGATGTGGAGTTTTCCTGTGAAGATGCCGGACGTACTCCGATAGATAACCTATGTCGCATGGTAGAGGCTGCAATTAAGGCTGGTGCCAGCACGATAAATATTCCCGATACAGTGGGTTACACGGTTCCTTCCGAATTTGGAGGGATTATCGCGACTTTATTTAATCGGGTACCGAATATAGATCAGGCAATTATCTCTGTGCACTGCCATGACGACCTCGGCCTCTCGGTCGCTAATTCAATTAGCGCGGTAGAGCAAGGTGCAAGACAAGTCGAATGCACCATCAATGGCATCGGCGAACGGGCCGGTAACTGCTCGTTAGAAGAAGTCGCCATGATCCTTAATATACGCCAGGACCTGTTGGGTAAAACAACCAATATCAAGCCTCAGGAAATCTACCGCACCAGCCAATTGGTAAGCCAGTTATGCAATATGTCGATCCAGGCCAATAAGGCTATCGTTGGTGCTAATGCATTCTCCCATTCTTCGGGTATCCATCAGGATGGGGTATTAAAAGCACAAAATACCTATGAGATCATGACACCTGAAAGTATTGGCCTAACCAAAAATAAACTCAATCTAACTTCCCGCTCGGGGCGACATGTGATTAAGCACCGCATGAGCGAACTCGGCTACACCGACACAGATTATAACCTCGACGAACTTTATAGCAGTTTCTTACAGCTGGCCGACAAGAAAGGCCAGGTATTTGATTATGATCTGGAGGCTCTTTTATTCTTCAATAACTTACATGAAGAAAAAGCGCACTTCAAATTAAACTATTTAAGTGTGCAATCGGGCTCTGGAGTAACAGCAACGGCAACTATTTGCTTAGCCTCAGAATCAGGTTCGGTCACTGAGGCTGCAATAGGTAATGGACCTGTCGATGCTGTATATCAATGTTTAAGCCGCATTTCAGGCTTCGATATCGATATTGCCGACTACCATATTACCGCTAAAGGCGAAGGTAAAGATGCGCTCGGACAGGTAGACATTGTAGCCACTTATGACAATAGAAAATTTCACGGTATTGGCCTAGCAACAGATATCATAGAAGCGTCTGCACTGGCCTATATCCATGTAATGAACAATGTCTATCGCGCCAACGTGGTAGGTCAAGAAAAACTAAAAAAACAAAACCCAACATAATATAATAAAAGGCGGCTAAGGATGACTGTAATAAAACACAATATTGCTGTATTACCAGGTGATGGTATCGGCCCAGAAGTAATGGCAGAGGCAATTAAAGTGCTTGCTGCCGTGCAAAGTAAATACAACTTAGCACTGAGTTATGATTTTCATGATGTGGGTGGTATTGCCATTGATAATCACGGCACACCCCTGCCTGATACGACATTAGCAGCGTGTGAAAAATCAGATGCGATCCTGTTCGGCTCTGTTGGTGGCCCTAAATGGGAAAATTTACCGCCGCAGCAGCAACCAGAACGTGGCGCTCTGCTCCCTCTGCGTGGTCACTTCAAACTATTCTGTAATCTTCGTCCAGCAAAAATATACGCAGGTCTGGAAAAGTTTTCACCGCTACGGGCGGATATCTCTGCCAGTGGTTTTGATGTCGTGGTGATCCGTGAACTTACCGGTGGTATCTATTTCGGCCAGCCGAAAGGAAACAAAGGCGAAGGCGCAGAAGAAACCGGTTTTGATACCATGTTATATAGCCGTGCAGAAGTTGAGCGCATTACCCGCATCGCATTTGAAGCCGCTAAACTACGTGGTAACAAAGTCACCTCAGTAGATAAGGCTAATGTACTGGCAACCTCTGTATTATGGCGTAAAGTGGTATTAGAAGTGGCTCAAGATTATCCAGAAGTAGAGCTTGAACATATCTATGTTGATAACGCCGCAATGCAGCTGATCAAAGATCCGGCTCAATTTGATGTGTTGTTATGTGGCAATTTGTTTGGTGACATTATCTCGGATGAATGCGCCATGATCACGGGTTCAATGGGCATGTTACCGTCAGCCAGTATGAATGATTCTGACTTCGGGTTGTATGAGCCTGCGGGTGGTTCGGCACCGGATATTGCGGGTAAAGGTATCGCAAATCCAATTGCTCAGATCCTATCTGCAGCAATGATGTTACGCTACTCACTAAAACAGGAAGCGGCGGCTCAAGAAGTTGAACAAGCCGTTTCTTTTGTTCTGGAGCAAGGTTATGCCACTGGCGATCTGCACAGTGACAGTAATACTAAACCCGTACAAAATACGGCGCAGATGGGTGATTTAATCGCAGCAAGAATTAACGCTTAACGACTCGCTACTTATTAATAACTAAAGTGTTTCAAATTAGCACTGCAAAAGGCCGGTATTGTGATAGTCACAGTACCGGCCTTTTAACTTGCAAAAATACGATCTCGGATTAAGCTTTAAAGATGTTATAGAATAGCTAAATTAGAGTTTATTATGCGGTCTCTATTCGTTTTATTGCTTTTTTCTACTCAAATGTGGGCACAGCAACTCCAGCTCTCGGTAACGGGTAACCAGGTTGACTACCACTGGCAAGATGCGAACAGTCAATCTCATAAAATCACTTTGCATTTACCGCAAGCCGATATAAATCAGTTGCAATACCATTCCTATGATCGGCATGCAGCCGAAACTTATATTTTTTATGAACTAAAGAAGTTCGCTCAAAATTTACAATTCTCTGACATCAAACTGGAGTTTTATCGTGAACAGGCGCTTAATAAAATTGACATAAAAGCAAAATCAACTGCGCTATTAATCACCGCCAAACAGCAGCTGCTAGATAAGCAAGCAGCCTTATATGCCAGCTATCTGGACAACAACAATTATATCCAATTTATGAACGCGGCCGGGGAGCAGATGATAAAGCCGGATCACCGTAAAATTGCTGCGCTCAGCAGCACCTCTCTGCAACCTCTGACTGATGCCTTTGCGGCGCAACTGACTACCACGGACCCCAGGGAAGGGATCAGCAAGTTACTCAGTTTTGTCCAATCTATTCCATACGATAGCTTACAATCTGCCAGTTATGCCAGGTCAAGGATAGATCCCTCAGCTGAACCACTGCCTAAGCGCAGCTTTCTCACGCCACTTGATGTGCTGCGCTATAATCTTGGTGACTGTGACTCAAAGGCAACCTTGCTCGGCGCAATGCTCAAATCACTGTATCCAGAACTCAGCATGGCGATGGTATTCATTCCACAACATGCGCTATTAGCAATAGCCATCCCTGTCCAGAACGCTGAATTAACAATTTCAGTTGGTAATCAAGATTATATAATGCTAGACGCTACAGGGCCTGCATTGATGAAAATGGGACAGGTACAAGCGAAAACGGCAATGCATTTAACCAAAAATGCATTTACTCTTGAACCTTGGCATTAAGTAACAGCATTAAGTGAGACTGATAAATTCGACCCCAATCTGAAAGCTATCGTCCACACTATTAATGCGTGTAACTTTGGCTTCAGCCTGCAACGGTGGAACCCGTGTATCTCCAGTTGGTAAAAAAATACTCACTGTCGCATTCAAGGCAAAATATAATTCAGGTATATCTAACGACATGCCACTTGCACTTAAGTCACGACAGATAGCGGTAATATTTTGCAATTCATCCGTGATCTGTACCGGTGAATCGATCATCATTCGTTGATAGTTACGGCGTTCTAGATTAGCTTGTAGCACATTAACCTCCCTCTTATACCAATTGGCATTACATCATTAAATAAATGTTACCAGTAAACAAGATTTAGCATTTAGTTTCGAGTATAGACATAATTTATAATCCGGCTTTGCCGCAGCTCTCAAAATGACTAAAAAGTCCGCTGAAAATAGACCTAAATAGTAAATTTAATCTAGTGTACCTTTATCAACAATAAAGCTGATGATTTCTCCATTTTGAATGGTTATAGGTGTATTTTAATCGTCATGGGCATAAGAGGTAGCCCGTCATCGGAGTAAGCTGCTGACGCTCAACCAAGCTCAAGTATTTACACAACACAACAGATTGTTGATAATTAAGGAAACAACATAAAAATCAATACACCTTCTTTTTCTTGTCCTAATACTCAATCTAGCTAGCACTTTAGTCTAAATAAAAATACAATGACAATTCACTCATCGGGGTGCTACTGAAAAATGAACGCAGTGGCTGAGATAATACCCGTAATAACTTGAACCAGATAATGCTGGCATAGGAATGAGATTCGACCAACTGAGTCATAAGTTCTATGTTTCACATTCTAGGAGTATCCGTGAAGCACACTATCAAAAAATTAGCACTTGGCACTGCCCTGCTATTACCTTCGCTACTATTACCGGCGCTATTATCACAAGTTGCTAACGCAGCCGACAGCACGGCAGCAAAGCCAGAGTTAAATGTTTATACCTATGACTCATTTGCTTCAGACTGGGGCCCAGGACCCAAAATTAAAGCTGCATTTGAATCACAGTGTGGCTGTGAGTTAAACCTGGTGACATTAGAAGACGGGGTCAGCATCCTAAATAGAGTCAAACTCGAGGGTAAATATACCAAGGCAGATGTATTATTGGGTTTAGACAATAACCTCATGGCCGAAGCGCAGCAAACTCAGCTACTGGCGCCACATAATCTAGATACCAGTAATTTATCTTTACCTAATGAGTGGGAAAACGATTACTTTATTCCGTTTGATTATGGCCATTTTGCCTTTATTTATGACAGTGAAAAACTCACGAATCCACCCGCAAGTTTAGCTGAATTAATAGCGCGTAAAGACCTCAGCATTATCTATCAAGATCCCCGTACCAGTACCCCTGGTTTAGGTTTTATGCTGTGGGTTAAGGCTGTGTATGGCGACAAATCACCACAAGCCTGGCAGCAGATCGCAGACAAAACCGTCACCATCACCAAAGGATGGAGCCAAGCTTACGGCATGTTCTTAAAAGGTGAAGCAGACATGGTATTAAGCTATACCACCTCACCGGCTTACCACATGATCTCAGAAAACGACTATAAATATAAAGCAGCGCCCTTTGCCGAAGGTCACTATCAACAAACAGAAGTAGTGGCGCGCCTGAAAGAGGCAGCCAATCCAAAGCTCGCCGACCAATTTATGGCATTTGTATTAACACCCGCATTCCAAGATGTGATGGCAACGGGAAACTGGATGTTACCAGCCAAACAGGCCGCAGCATTACCCGCTGAATTTAATCAACTGATCACGCCTGCAAAAACCTTAGAATTTAGCCCGAAAAAAGTGGCCGATGAACGTAAGGCTTGGATCAAGGAATGGCGCAACGCTGTTACTCACTAGTTTATAGACACTATGTATGTCAATGCGCATAAATACTGGTGGTGCAGCGCCTTGCTTGCCGTCAGTATTATTCTTATCTTGGTGGGCGGTAGTCTTAGCGCCCTACTTAATTTCTCGCAAGCTGAATTAGATTTCAGTCGTGTATTGGCCGATCCCTACACCCAACATGTTATCGGTTTTAGCTTCTATCAAGCCAGCCTATCCACCCTACTTAGTATCGGTTTTTCCATCCCGCTGGCGCGGGCTTTTTCGCGCCGTGAATTTAAAGGTAAACAGCTTATAATTAAACTGTTTAACCTGTCGTTAGTACTACCGATCATCATTGCTGTGTTTGGTATTGTCGCAGTGCACGGTAAAAGTGGCTGGGTCAATCAACTGCTGGTGTTGTTTGGATGGGAAGCCGGTCATTATATTTACGGTCTAACCGGTATTTTATTGGCACATCTATTTTTTAATGTGCCACTAGCAACCCGTATCTTACTGCAAACACTGGATTCTATTCCCAGTGAATCCTGGCGATTAGCCAGTCAACTGAACCTGCAATCACGGCACATCTTTTTCATCTTAGAATGGCCGAAGATCAAACAACAATTGCCATCATTGGTCAGCTTAATCTTTATGTTGTGCTTTACCAGTTTCGCAATTGTGATGTCGCTCGGTGGCGGTCCTAATTATGCGACACTGGAAGTCGCAATTTACCAGGCTCTCAAGTTTGATTTTGATATTGAGCAAGCGGTAGCGTTAGCCATTATCCAGGTAAGTATCACTGTGGGTTTAATGATCCTGAGTACGTTTTTATTAAAGTCACATCCAATGTCGGCGCCGACCGGCAATTATTATCGCCGTTCAGATCATCACACATTAGGCAGTAAATGCAGTGACGCGGTTAGCTTCTTGCTGGCGACGTGTCTGTTAGTCCCCCCGCTGCTTGCTATCATCAGTAGCGGTTTTAATAGCCAAAGTCTCACGGTATTAATGGATCCTAAGTTATGGCGAGCCAGCGGTTTATCCCTGCAGATTGCGATCTGTTCCGGATTATTTAGCTTGTTGCTTACTTGTGCCATCTTGTTTTCAACCCGAGTGTTGAAAGTCCGCTTTAAGATGATGAATACCGCTTATGCTATCGAAAACATTGGCTCAATCATTTTAGTAGTACCTGCTCTCGTTTTAGGTACTGGACTATTTTTATTATTACGTCCCTATCTGGATGTATTTAGCATTGCGCCCTGGTTAGTCATTTTGGTTAATGCGCTGATGTCGCTCCCCTATCTGCTTCGGGTTTTAAGCCAACCGATCCAGGACAGCTTTGCCGCTTATGATAAACTGGCGGTGAGTTTAGGATTGTCACGCTTGCAACGATTACGCTTGATCGAGTGGCCGCTACTGCGGAAACCGATAGCAATGGGCTTAGGGCTAGCCTGCGTTTTATCCTTAGGTGATTTGAGTGTTATCACGTTGTTTGGTAGCCAAGATATGCAGACCCTGCCACTGATGTTATACCGCCAGTTAGGCAGTTACCAGTTAGACGCGGCAGCAGTAACCGCTATTTTCCTGTTAGCATTATGTGGCTGTATTTTTTACCTGTTTGAACGACTTATCGGAGGCAAGAATGCCTAAATCTTATCCATTAACATCCAGTTCTAGTCCATCAACACCCAACACGGCTGGCCAATTACAGCTGGACAATGTGACATTTTCTTACGAACAAATGCAGATGCAGTTCGATTTAACCGTGAACGCGGGTGAGACGCTGGCTATTTTGGGCGTAAGTGGTTCGGGTAAATCAACCCTGCTCAATTTAATCGCTGGTTTTAATCAGCCGCTCAGCGGGAATATTCAGTTTAACAATAGCCCTATAATTGATAAGCCACCAGCACAGCGACCAATCACCACGCTGTTTCAAGAGCATAATCTGTTTAATCACTTAACCGTGGCGCAGAACATTGCCATTGGTTTAGCGCCAAATCTCAAGCTCGATACAGCGCAACAGGCGGCACTGCAACAAGCTGCGCAGCAAGTTGAGATCACCGAGTTATTAGCGCGATTGCCTGCAAATCTAAGTGGTGGCCAACGCCAGCGTGTCGGCATCGCTCGTTGCCTTGCACGCAAACAGCCGCTGTTATTATTGGATGAACCTTTTAGTGCACTCGATCCAGCGCTGCGTCAGGAAATGTTGAGATTGATTGCCAAATTGAATAGCGAACATAAGATCACTGTATTGATGGTGACCCACAGCCCTGCCGATGCGCTGCAAATTGCCGATAATATCGCTTTTATCGATCAAGGCAAGGTCGCACTTTACGCACCCGTGCAGATCTTAAAGCAAGATGATGCGCCAGATATACTGAAACGCTATTTGGGGACGTTGAACAAATAGGGTTAACCCTAAGCGCTAATATCGTTCTCAATCCATGTTAGCGCTGCCGGTTTACCAAAATAATAACCCTGTACAAAATCAACACCTAAGGAAATTAACACGTCAAGTTGCGCCTTGGTTTCAACCCCTTCCACGATAATGGTTGCTTGTTCTTTTCTGCCCAGAGATATACCTTCAATGAGCGCAGGATCACCATGGCTAATAAAATTATCCAAAAGGGATTTATCCAGTTTGATGAAGTCTGGTTTTAACAAACACACCCTTTCCTCATTCGAAAAATCAACGCCAAAATCATCAATAGCAATGCCAATGCCAAAAGATCTAAATCGCTCAACGCCAATAATTAGCCCTGCAATGTGCCGGTCTTCAAACTCTGTAATTTCAAAAATAACATTGGTAGGTACGAGCCCCTCCCTTGTTATTCTATCTATTGCATCACTCACTGAATCGGGATCATTGCAAGTAACAGAAAACATCACAGGGGAGATGTTAATAAAGAGTTTTAACGCGCGGTAGGGGGATTGGGAAAAATTTCGTACGTGAATACCATAGCAAACGGTGCCATAATTTGTTGTTTCAAGATCTGAGGTCAGAGAGGAAAAAAAACAATAAGGGTTTATATTTTTACCCGTTGCAATCTCCTTAATCCTGACTAAAGCTTCATACCCTAAGTAATGGCCACAAGAAGACATAATCGGCTGAAAGACACTTTCAAAATAAAATCCATTATATCTTGCGATGTTAAATCCACCCACCTTATCAATAATGTCATCAAATTCGCCAACTTTTATTAAACCGTCCATCATCCCTTCACCTTATCTATGAGGCTTACAACTTAATTAACTCACATTAAACAGGCTATCATCCTTATAAATTATAACACTGAAATAACAGTCTTTTTTAAGAGAGTTGTCACCTTTTTGGGTTTTAACACTATTTTTACCAACTCTTTGATTAGATCCGAAGTTTCCGGGT
Organism: Moritella sp.; assembly: GCA_047628235.1. Lineage (GTDB taxonomy): Bacteria > Pseudomonadota > Gammaproteobacteria > Enterobacterales > Moritellaceae > Moritella. The sequence continues at coordinate 4,610 of JBLHPA010000041.1, read as the reverse complement.
TGAATATAATCAGGTCTTTGGACTTGTGATTTATAATACCTAGTTCACATTACGAGAAATCATTTCCATTTCAAGCATCATTTTTCACACGAACGCACATTACAACTTGCTAATAGAAGATTATCCATTTCATTACAGTGTAGCTGATTTTATTGAAAATAAAGTAAAACAAGGATTCTCTGGCGTGATCACACCACAGCACTATCTTTTATTCATAGAGGGGAATGCGAGATAAAAACATAATGCCGCAACAAAACGCTGGCTATAGTCATTGAGCATGCCTAAACAGAGCATGCTACAGATACGCCAGCGTACTGTATAGCCTATTTACATATTATGTTCCGCAAACGAGGCTAAGCGGCTGCGCTGTACCCCTTTTAAGAAAACATTGGCACTGCCATCAAAGGTTTTAAAACGTTCGACAATATAGGTCAGCCCAGAGGTCACAGCGGTAAGGTAACCGCTGTCAATCTGCGCAAGGTTACCGGAGCAGACTATTTTAGTGCCCTCTCCACACCGGGTGATGATAGTTTTCAATTGCGCTGCGGTTAAATTCTGGCATTCATCGAGTAAGACAAAGGCATTCTGGATCGAACGACCGCGCATAAAGTTAACTGATTTAAACTGCAAATTTGCTTTCTCTTTTATGTAATCCACCGAGCCATCTTTACACTCGTCATGCTTGTGTAGCACTTCCAAAGTATCGGTTACAGCGGCCAGCCAAGGCAGCATTTTTTCCTCCTCAGTACCCGGTAAGAAACCGATACTTTCTGCTATTTCCGGGGTATTACGGGTCACGATAACTTTATCATACATGCCTCTTTCAACGACCTGTTCAAGCGCTGCGGCCATCGCTAATAACGTTTTCCCACTGCCCGCTGGGCCGGTCAGAATAACCAGATCTATATGCGGATTTAGCAAGGCTTCCAACGCCATCCCTTGATAAATATTTTTCGGGTGGATCCCCCAGGCCTTTTTCGCCATAAGTCGCTCTCTACCCAAGTCAACAAAACTGATGTTCTCACCCTGCTTACCGACGACCCTTGCAGCAAAATGTTCAGTTTCATCAATTAAGTACTGATTAATGTAGCAGTTGGCCAGTGAATCAGTTACCACCGTATGGATAGTTTTCGACCCCATGCTGTCACTTTTTACATTTTCACTGTGGCACTCTTTGATCTCTTCCCAGAAATCCCCAGGGAATTTGTGAAAACCTGTCGCCAGCAATTTAATATCATCAATTAACTGATCGGAACGATAATCCTCCACCCAGTTCAGTCCCGCGCCTTTGGCTTTAAGGCGCATGTTAATATCTTTGGTAACCAGTACCACTTGCTTTTGTAGATCGGCCTGTAAAAATAACGCCGCGTTAATGATCCGATTGTCTGGTTCATTATTGGTAAAAAACTCCTGCTTATGCGCCATGCCATGATCGGCAAAAATAGAAATCCTTCCCAGCTTATTATTAGTGTCTACTTTTTGCAGCGGAACACCCTGGCTTATCTCTTCTGGGGTCGCATTAGAAAAAATATCCTCCAACGCCCTAATTGCCACTCGTGCATCACGGCTCACGTCTTTTTTCCGATCTTTAATACTATCGAGCTCTTCTAACACCGTCATCGGGATAATGACATCATGCTCTTGAAAAGTAAAAATGGAGAAAGGCGCGTGCAATAACACATTGGTATCGAGAATAAAAACTTTACTGTTGGTACTTTCCATAGAAACACCTCTTTTAGTTCGGCTTGCTCTTAATAGTTTAGTCGCAGAGCTAAGTGATTTCATTTTTAACAAAGTTTTTAATTGTTCTGACCTGCAATACGATATACTTGACCATTACATCATCACTGATGACCCTATCAGGCTTTTATTACGGAAATAAGAATGACAGCGAGCAAAACAGCCCTTGACCCTAAGCTATTTAAAAAAATAGAAATTATCTGTGAAAAAGGCGAGGAACAATTAGAAACTGAAGAATATCACAGCGCCATTGACACCTTTATGCAAGCCTATGACCTGGTTCCAGATCCAAAGATCCATTGGAACGTGTCAACCTGGATATTAACAGCACTGGGTGACGCACATTTTATGCTGGGTGATTTTGCCGCGCTAGAAGAAGCGACGGGTTTTGCAATGCTGTGTCCAGAAGGTGCTGTAAATCCTTACCTGCATTTACGCTTAGGTCAGGCTCATTTTGAACTGGGCAATATGGGTCCAGCGAAAGAGCAGTTAGATAAAGCATTTGCCGCTGAAGGCGAAGATATTTTTGGTGATGATGATCCCAAATACCTTGCTTTAGCGCAAAGCAACTAAGCAAAGACCGCGGCATCACCCAGTTCAATAAACGCTGACTTATGATGCTGCGACTTTTCCACAATTAATAACGCAATTCAAAAAACAGCTTTAAATTCAATCATAACAGTCATGCCTGATAATGCTAACTCAACCTCAAAAAACCACTTAATCATTACTTTATACCAACATGAATGAAACCTTATTGATCTATATCTAAGGATACGAGCATATTTGATGAATAAGATTCTGCTGATGAATACATATTTTGAGAATATCTGACAAGTCTTAAGTCTAATGAAAAAATAGATAGGGTATATACCAATGACCATTCAAAAGACTAACTCAGAGGCCAGCTTGAACGCCAAAATAAGGCGCAATATGCAGAGAAGGGTTATGGGTATAAGGCCCATCAGCGAGGTAAAAACGCCAATGAGCAAGGTCTTAATATTAAGTCAGTACTGCTATTTTTCTGCTGCCACTACCGATATTTCCACTAACAAGGCTTCACGTGCCATGCTAGCCTGAACACAAGCGCGAGCAGGCGCGTATCCAGCAGGCACCCAAGCATCCCAGACGGCATTCATTTCAGCAAAATCCGCCATCTCTTTAATGTAAATGGTCGCAGATAACATGTGTTCTTTATCACTTCCGGCTTGCACTAATAAATCCGTTACTTTCGCTAGCATGGTTTCCGTTTGCTCTTTAATGCCTTGCGTCGCATCAGCGCACACCTGACCACATAAATAGATAGTGCCGTTGTGCTTCACAATACGGCTCATTCTTGGCTTTGTTTCCATGCGTTCTATCATACTAAAAATCTCTTTGTTATTAAAAGCCCAAGATGATGGGCGAATGGCGAAGTTTAACTTGTTCCGGTGATTATTTCGAGACAAGTTGATTCAAATTAATGCACTATACCCATGCACTCATGATTCAATGTCTGCAGTATTGCTTCGAGTATAATTTTGCTGGCGTTGGTAACGCTGCAATGACAAAAGTATAATGATTGCCAATACGAAGTAGCTGCCGATCATGGCCTGCCACTGGCTAGTCCAGAAGCTGATCACCAACCAGGCTACCAGTGAAGCGGCCGTCATCTGGATGCAAGCCATCAATGCCGAAGCGCTGCCAGCCAACTGTTTAAACGGCGCTAGCGCCAGTGCAGCACCTGCCGACATTAGCATGGCGAAAGCAATGCTGCCTAAGGTTGCCGGTAACAGATAAGCCCAGACGGTTAACTCCGCTTGCAACTGACCAATAATAAATCCAGCCGCCGCCAGCAGCAGCAACATAGCCGCGACAGACATAATCTGCGTCTCTTTATACCGGCTGAGTAATTTGGTTACCGCTAAGCTACCACAGGTAATACCCAAGGCGTTTACTGCAAAATAATAACCAAACTCAGTCACTGGGATGTGTAAAAAATCAATGATAACCAGCGGTGATGAAGAGAAAAAGATCAACTGACTGGCAAAACCACAGCCACTTGCCACGCAACCCAATTGAAATCCCGAGTTTTGCCATACTCGGCGATAACCCGCTATTATGTCACTGGTTTGGAAAGGGCCATCCCCCTGTACTGCCGGTAAGGGTTTAACGGCAACAACCAGCAGACAGAGCAGCACGTAACCGACAATAAAATAAAAACTGGCTTGCCAGCCCCAACGGACAATTAATAAACCACCAACAATAGGGGCCAACACTGGAACCAGACTGATCACACTGTTGAGCAAGGCAAATGCTTTACCGATCTGAAGGCCAGCAAAGGCACGCGGCACACTGGAAAATACCGCCACAGCGGCAGCACTGGCACCAATGCCCTGCAAGAATCGAAAACCAATTAGCCAGGACATATTAGCGGCAAAATAAACCAAGCCAGCGCCGGTTAAATACAATACGCAGCCAATGACAAAAATACGTTGCGAGCCATAACGATCGACCAAAGGGCCAAAAAACAGCTGACCAAGGCTTAAGCACAGCACATAACCACTGATAAGCCACTGCGTTAAGCTGGAGGAACTGGAGAATGCGTCACTGATGATCGTTGTGCCCGGCAGGCAAATATCCAATCCTAATGGTGCAGCTGCAACCAATGGGAATAACCAAACCACACGTTGTAAAAACGTTTTTTGTTCGATCTCAATGTTAGGCACTCTTATTCACTCCTTGGGTCATTTAATAAAAATTGTTTAATAAAGATTGTTTAATAAATTTAATCTAAGACGTCAGCAGCTTAATATATTTCAGTAACAAATAGCCACAGTAAAGTTACCTATTCCATTTAGTTTTCAGTATGCAGCCTAAATAGTCACTAC
>JBLHPA010000040.1:0-21841 GCA_047628235.1 Moritella sp. | reverse complement strand
TTTTGATATTATTAATGACTATTAGTTAGGTATCAACACTTAATGTAGCATGATACACTGAATTAATTAGTCTTTCCTTCCCTATATGATTGGCAGTATTCTTTTGTTGGCTCAATCATATTATTTATGTCGGGCACAGCGAGCAATTGCCCTTTCTATGTTGTCTATTTGCTAATATTTTAAACATGATATGTTTTTCTGAAATAAAATGAAATTGTTTATTAAATATTAATTGATAGGGTGGAGCTATTAATATTTATTTTTGTCATTGGCTTTGACGGTGTTATGAATTGAATTATTTGCTATTGCGAACGCAAAATTTGCAGAGAAAAATAGCAATAACAGACATAATCAGTGATAATTATCGATTAACTTTTATGAACCTGCTTGAAACTACATATGAAATCATTAGAATTTTATCAATCGACGATTACCAACTTAAAACAACTGCCTTTGTCTGTTGGGCATCTTGATGTTTTATTTTCAGCGCGTGATTTTAAAGCAAAAATATTAGATTTAATTGCTTCATCTTCGAAACGTATTTATCTCTCGGCACTTTACCTGGAAGACGATGAGGCAGGTAGAGAAATGCTTGACGCCTTGTATCAGGCTCGACGTCGCCATTCTGACTTAGTTGTTAAAGTTTTTGTTGATTTTCATCGGGCGCAGCGTGGTCTTATTGGTCAGAAAGATCAAGGTGGTAATGCAACCTTATATAAAGAGATGCGGAAAAAACTTGGTGACAAAATTGAAATTTTAGGCGTGCCAGTAAAAGCCAAAGAAGTACTTGGGGTGCTACACCTGAAAGGTTTTGTTTTTGATGATACCGTACTTTACAGTGGTGCCAGTATCAATGATATTTATTTGCACCAGGCTGAAAAATATCGTTGTGACCGCTACCACGTACTTTATAACCCGAGTCTCGCTGATACTATGGTGGCCTATTTAGAAGATAACTTTGTAAGCCAGAATGCTGTAACACGGCTGGATGATGATACAATACCATCGAGTAAAGCATTAAAGCAGGATATTCGTCAGTTTAAACAAACCTTACACAGTGCCCAATATCGCTATATTCATAAAACGCCTGAAAATAATGAAATTGGCCTTACGCCAATCTCCGGTTTTGGTCGTCACGGCAATAAGCTGAATCAAACCATCACGCATCTGTTACGTGCGGTAGAAAACGAAGTGACTATTTATACCCCCTATTTTAACCTGCCGATTTCAATCGCAAAAGATATCAAGCGCTTACTCAAACGCAATGTAAAAGTGACACTGGTGATTGGAGAAAAAACGGCGAATGATTTCTATATTCCTCCTACTGAACCGTTTAAAATTATTTCTGCGTTGCCCTATATTTATGAAACCTTTTTATACAAATTCGTCAAAACGTGTCAGCCGTTTATCGATAAGGGATTATTGAATGTGCAGTTGTGGAAGGAGGGGGCTCATAGTTTCCATCTTAAAGGCATTAGCTGTGATTTTAAGTATCACCTATTAACGGGTAATAATCTTAATCCACGTGCCTGGGGCCTTGATCTTGAAAATGGTATTTTATTGCATGATAAGAACCAGTTGTTAAAAGACATTATGCAGTCTGAGCAGGAACTTATTATGTCTAATACGCGCAGAATTAAGCAGCTGTCTGATTTAGAATCCATGGCTGATTATCCTTTGCCAGTTCAAAAGTTTATGCGTCGCATTAAAACCACGCGTCTGGATGTGTTGTTAAAACGGATCTTATAATCGAGGATTATTCACACAGGACTGTGTATTGATGTGCAGCTTTACCTCAAAGCAGAGGTGAGCTGCAGTTTTTCTTTCTTTCTTTCTTCTATTCATCCGCATCATCTATTGCCCTGTTATACCGAGCTGATTATACTCTGATTAACTATCAAAAAATCAATGTAGCAGTGACTCATCATGATCTCATTATTCAAGCGCTTATTTACCTCAAAGGAAGCGAAACCTGCGGCCAGTCAGCCCAAGGTTGAGCCTATCAACTATAACGGTTATCTGATTTATGTTATGCCTCGTGCTGAAGCGGGCCAATATCGTGTTGCTGGCGTAATTGAAAAAATCCCGACTGAGCCAGTTGAGAATACTGTAGACAATACCGTAGACAATACCAATACCGTCGGCAATGTACAGCATCAGTTTATTCGTTCTGATCTGTGCCCAGATAAGCAACAGGCGGAGCAAATCACCTTACAGAAGTGTAAATTATTTATTGATCAAGTTGGCGATGATATGTTTAAGTAATATCAATTGGTATCACTATTCATTTACAAGTAATCACTTGGAGTTTGTTATGTTTTTTGAAAAAAATAAGTTAACCATGGTGACAGAATCCAAGGCGTTGGCAGATAATCCTGCACCTGTATCAATCGATCCTCTGCACTATGTTTCCGGTGTGAGCATCGTGCCTCCTTTCGCAGAAAAGTATCAGGTTTGTTACTTTGCTATGGGCTGTTTTTGGGGGGCTGAGCGACTATTCTGGCCCTTGCCTGGGGTTTTCAGTACCGCGGTCGGTTACCAGGGTGGGTATACTGCAAATGCCCGTTATCAGCAGGTCTGCACCGGCCAGACTGGACATTCGGAAGTCGTATTGGTGGTATTTGATCCGAAAGTGATAAGCTACGCGGCGTTATTAATGCAATTTTGGGAGCACCACGAACCGACTCAGGGCATGCGTCAGGGCCCAGATCAAGGCAGTCAGTACCGCTCTGCTATTTATTGTGATTCCGAGCACCAACTTTCCCAAGCGCGTGGCTCTGCTGAGCGTTATCAGCAAGCACTACAAGATGCCGGAAACCCGCAAGCTATCACTACTGAAATAACACTCGCCAAACCTTTTTATTATGCAGAGCAAGAGCATCAGCAGTATTTAGCCAAGCACCCACAAGGTTATTGCAGTCTCGCCGGCAGTGGCGTTTGTTATCCCGGAGATGAGTGAAGATGAAAGCAAGAGATAGACGGATCTTATTTTTGCTGGTATTTGTTGTGTTGGTGTTGACTTGGCAAACGCCCTATATAGCACCATTGAAGCTAATTGTGGTTTTTTTACATGAGTTGTCTCATGCCCTAGCGACTTGGTTTACTGGGGGGAAGGTGGTGGAATTTGTCGTTTCAGCCTACCAAAGTGGCCATGTGATTTCTTCTGGTGGCTCACGGTTTATTATTTTAAGTGCGGGTTATCTGGGATCTCTGTTATTTGGCTTGCTGTTTTATGCGGTGAGTCGCAGGAAAACTGCCACAGATCTGACTTTAGGCCTGCTGTCTGCGCTAGTACTTGTGGTTAGTATCTTCTTTTCTGGCACGCTATATACGGTTATTTTTTCCGGTGTGATCGCGGTACTGTTGCTGGTGTTATTGAAATATGCGAAGACGCCAGTGAAGCAAGTTGCTTTGTTGGTTTTCGCCGCCGCGAGTATTATCTATGTGCCGCTGGACATCTGGCAGGATACCATTATTCACAGTGGTAGCCGCTCTGATGCTCGCATGCTGGCCCAAGAGATCGGGGGTGTGACCTTTATGTGGGGTATTATTTGGTTTGTGATCAGCCTATATTTTATCTATCTAACGTTACGAAAATCCTAGTAAATTAACAAAATATGGCGAAATATTGGGTATACAAGCCGGATATATATAGGATTTTATATTGAAATCAGAGTTAACATTGTGTTTTAACTCTGTTCTCTTGGCCTGAAATCGAGTTTATGTTATTTTATCGACACTATTTATTTTGGGAATAATTATTATGCCGAAGGCCAGTGAAGTAAAAAAGAATGCAACCATTGAACATAACGGAAAAGTGTTTCTTGTTAAAGAGGTTATCAGATCTACACCGTGTGGACGTGCTGGTGGCTCGCTGTTCAGAATGCGTCTTTATGATGTAGTAACAGGTATGAAAGCTGACGAGACGTTTAAAGCTGACGATATGCTTAAGCTTGCTGACTTTACCCGCTTTCCAGTGATTTTTTCATACATTGATGGCGAAGAATATGTGTTCATGAACAGTGAAGATTACACACCTTATAACTTCAACAAAGAAACGATTGCAGAAGAGCTGCTTTTCATCACCGAAGATACGCAAGGCCTGCAAGTGACAGTTGTTGACGGCAAGCCAGTGGGTATCGAACTACCTGCATCTGTTGAGATGGTTATTACTGAAACAGATCCTTCAATTAAAGGTGCTTCAGCAAGTGCGCGTACTAAGCCTGCTATCCTTGCTACTGGTTTAACAGTTCAGGTTCCTGAATACATCGCAAACGGTGAAAAGATCAAGATCAATACCGCGGAACATAAATTTATTAGCCGTGCAGATTCAAAGTAATTTTTTACTGTTTAAAAACAGCTAAATCAACGCTTACTACCTGAACATCAAGTGTTTCAGGTAGTGGCGTATCACTGATAATACTGATATCAAAATCTTGATTATTGCCTGACCTAACATTCAACTTGCTGCAGTGAGTAAAAACATTGTCACGGATGAGTTTGACTATTGGCTGCTTAATAGTTTTGGCAAGTGCTTCTTTTAATGTCCAGATGCGGTAAAGGGCAGCGTTAGACCGACCTTTGCAAGCTTGTAACTCTTCTGCGTGATAATAGTGGGCTGCGAGTTTATCGAGTGAGCGGCGTGTCGAAATCCATTCTAAATCCACTCCAAGTAGTTGAACTTGTTTCGTTAATGCGATCAAAACCTGTCCATGGGAATGAGAGATGCAACAGCCTAGTTTAATCGCCTGATTTTTATGGAATACCTTAAGGCAGGTATCTTGCTCATCGAATTGCACAGCAAGATCGGCATAATTATAGCCCAGGCAGTGACTGGCATAGATTTTAATTAATACCCTACTGGCAGTATATTCCTGCTGGGCTTGCAACTGTTTACGTTTGGAAAATACCTCAAGCTCTGAAGAATGCAGGCAGTGTTGAGCCAGAGTGGGTACATACTTACTGGCAATACTGTTACTATCAAACAGGTATACACTTAGTGCTGGATCTACAGTGCCGGGATAAGTAGTTGTGTGAACAAACCTTAATTGTTGACTAAAGAAAGCATCGTGACATGACATAGGAGTTGGGTGTCGCTATATAACGGTATATGGCCTAGTATATCAGTCTCAAGCGGCTACTTCAGTAAACGCTGTAAATAACTTCTGCTCTGTACCAACCAGTCTGGCGTCGCTTCAGCCAATCCTGCAGCGGTGATATGAGGGTGCGAGTCTATTACTTTCGCAACGGTTAACGCCTGTCTTGAGTCTGCATCCACAAACAGAATGAGCTTCCCGCTATAAAGCAGGCGTTGAAACTGTTTGATGTTAATATTCGGTAATTTAATACCGATAGTGTCGTTTTCCCAGATACAAAAACCAAGAATCAACAAAGAAAGAAAAATGATCGACATGCCGCCTGTCGGGCCCTCTTGCCAGGCAAGTAGGTAAGCAATGAGTAATAAACCGCAGGCAGACAGCACACCGACTACGGTTCCAATGTTGGACGGATTAATCATATCTCGTTTTAACTGTCCATCTACCTTATATAAGTGATGGTGCGCTAATTCAGGATCATGCTTACTTAAAACATGAATTTGCGGTGTTGTAATACCCTGAGAACGCAGTTCTTGTGCTACGGTCTTTAACTCATCGAGGTCATCGACAATATAGTAATGCCTTAACATGATCATCCCCTAACAACAGTATATCGGCTCCATAACCGAATATTAGATTTGGTTGATTAACCTTAAAAGTATAGCAGTGATCAGTCCGTACGTGGATCTGACTGGGTTGTTCATTTGCTGCTGGCAGAGTTAGACAGGGGCTATTCGACATTATACTAGGGAAAATTTATGTTAAAAAATGCAATTAGCGGCGTACTGATTTTGACGTGTTCCGGCTGTGTTGGTTTTCAATTGAGAGACGATATCCAAGCAGAACAGGCGGTATTATTGCCTGACACCCGTTCGCAGCCTCAATGTCTTGGTGATACTGAACTGCCGATTGAACATAGCAAAAAATTTGTTAAAATAGAAGATACGGACTTATTAGAACAAGCTTTAGGTCAGCCTAAAGCGGGTAAATTGTGTCAGGGTCAAGTGTATCAGGCCAAGGAAAATACGCAGGTTATTTTGTTCCGTGCCTGGAATGCGACAAACTCAAATAGTCAGTTAGGCCACTGGTGGGCGTTTAAGAGTCCACGTGGTCAAACCGCCCAATACCGCAGTGATTATGAAATTTGCTATCAATGGTCGCCGCTGGATAAATTAACCCACTGCACCCTCAACGCTGGTGCTAAAGTGGTGCTGGGCACAGGACAAAGTGCAGTCTGTTCTGAATATTTAACCTATCCCGTGTCGGCTAAAAAACAGGTCTATCTTGCAGACGCCAACGCTGCTCTTACAGACTGCCGCAGTTATAATGGTGAATTCAATTGGCAGGCTGTTATCAGCCAGTAGTTAAGTGTAAAAGTTAAGTAGTAAAAGCTAAATGGCAAATCATGAATAAGTTTAACTCAGGTCGTCAAAGGGTCGACCTATGCTGGGCAGGAACTCATCGAGGAAGTACTGGATTTCGTCGGTCATGCGTTCATCTAAGGCGGCCCTGCAGCGTTTCTTAGCGGTTGAAAACTCTAAGTTGCCACAGGTTTCCTCTTCTATACATTTCATGTAAGCACATAAAATGTCGGCATCCTTGACCAGGGACTTATAGATAGGGTCTAACTCTGGCGTTGAGAGCAGTGGTTCATAGGCTGAACGCAGCGCAGGTGGTAACATATCGAGCAACTTATCTTCTGCAGCCAGTTCGATTTTGTTATATTCGCGAATTATCTCTTCATTAAAGTATTTCACGGGTGTAGGCAGATCTCCAGTAAGCACTTCGGTCGTATCATGAAATAATGCTACCGATGCCGCGGTATCAGGGTTGTAGTTTTTGCCATAAAAGGTGTTACCGATAATGGCGAGGCCATGGGCTACCATTGCTACTTGCAGGCTGTGTTCGGCGACATTTTCACTGGTCACATTACGCATTAGGGGCCAGCGGTAGATCAACTTCATTCTTGCTAAATGTGCGAAAAAATGACTCATAGAGCCTCCCAAATGAAACAGGCGTCAGTGACGCCTATTTAAGTTAGTACTCTTATCTAAATGAGTACCTGATTATATCTAAGCCAGTAGTCTTATCCAAGATACGTTATTGTTGACGATAACTTTCTAGGAAGTTAGCCAGTTTATTAATGGCAATTTTCAATTCTTCTACCCGTGGTAAAAATACGACACGGAAATGATCGGGACGAGACCAGTTAAAGCCGGTTCCCTGAACGATGAGTAACTTTTCTTGCTGTAACAAGTCTAGAGCAAATTTTTGATCATCTTTAATGTGGAACTTTTCTATGTCTATTTTCGGGAATAAGTACATGGCTCCCTTTGGTTTGACACAGGAGATACCCGGTATATCATTTAACATCTTCCAGGCCAAGTCTCGCTGTTCTAACAGCCGCCCGCCGGGTAAAATGAGTTCATTAATACTTTGATAGCCGCCTAATGCGGTTTGGATCGCGTGCTGCATCGGCACATTGGAGCAAAGTCGCATCGACGCCAGCATCTCTAAACCCGCCATGTAGTCTTTTGCCAGATGGGTGGCACCACTGAGCACCAGCCAGCCAGAACGGAAACCGGCTATCCGGTAAGCTTTGGATAGGCCGTTAAAGGTCACGATGAGAATATCTTGGGCCAGAGTACACATAGGGATGTGTTCAATGCCATCGTAGAGAATTTTGTCGTAGATCTCATCAGCAAAAATGATCAACTTATGCTGGCGAGCCACTTCAATCACCTCCAGTAAAAATTCACGGCTGTAGACAGCGCCAGTCGGGTTATTGGGATTGATTAATACGATGCCCCTGGTATTTGGTGTGATCTTAGCTTTAATATCGTCTAGATCTGGGTACCAGTCAGCGTCTTCATCGCAAATGTAATGGGTTGCTTTGCCGCCCGAGAGGGTGATAGCCGCAGTCCAAAGTGGGTAGTCCGGTGACGGCACCAGAATTTCGTCACCATTATTTAATAATGCCTGCATCGACATCATGATCAATTCCGATACCCCGTTACCCAGGTAGATGTTGTCGATAGACACATCCAATAATCCTTTCTGCTGATAGTGTTGCATGACTGCTTTACGGGCTGAGTAAAGTCCCTTCGAGTCACAATAACCTTGGCTGGATGGTAGGTTATGGATGACATCTTTGACTATTTCCTCCGGGGCTTCAAAACCAAACGAGGCGGGATTCCCAATGTTCAGTTTGATTACGCGGTGGCCTTCTTCTTCCAGGCGGTTGGCTTCTTTTAATACAGGCCCACGTATGTCGTAGCATACGTTATCTAATTTATGAGATTTTTCTATTGAGTACATCCCGGCTCCAATGTTGCAAATATATGAACTATTTTTTTATTTATCTTATGAAAGTACCGTATATAAGACGTTGTTGGAAGTGATATTTAGCGAATGATGTGTTCTGTTGTTGGTGTATTGTTAATTTACCTGTGTAAGGTGTAATGTTGCCTGTGGTATTTGCCAAGATAAGTCATTTTTGTTAGACAAATACCGCTACATTAGTGGCGGTAGCATTGGTATTGAAAATATGAACATGGTCGATACAGAAACTAAATATAGGAAAATACATGAATCAACAACTGACTCCTAAAAAAGTGAGTGGTATAGAAATCTTACAGGCGATGACAGATGGTGTATTTCCTCATCCCTCGATCGCCCATACTATGCCAATGAAATTTGTTGAAGTGAAGCACGGTGGATTTGCGGCGGCAGTATTAGACTCTGTTACTAGTTGTGCTATCCATAGTACATTAGCGTCGGGTGACATTTACGGGACCGTTGATCTCAATATTCCTAAGAGTGCGGGTATTGCCGAAGGCGATATACGTGATGAAGCGGGTAAGTTATATGCCTATGGCAATGCAACTTGCGTCATAACCCGTAATATATAACAATCGATTTTACTGACTTTTTACTCACCATTTTTAGTGAACCTGAGCTTATGGCAACTATTCTATCTGAAACGACAGCTTTATCTGAAATTAGAGCGAATACTTTTCAGTACAACCCTTCAGCCAGCGAGACTGAAGATAAAATGGTGATGGGGCATCGCGGTGCGTCATCCATTGCACCGGAAAATACCTTAGCAGCATTTCAATTGGCAGAGAGCCATGATGTGCCGTGGATTGAGGTGGATGCGGACATGCTCGGGGACGGCACTGTGGTGATCAGCCATGATGCGACGTTGGCACGTTGCAGTGATCATCATGGCTGGTTGCAGGACTTAATTGTCACTGAACTGGATAATATCGATGCAGGTGCCTGGTTTGCTGATGAGTTTATTGGTGAGCGAATTCCCACGCTGGTGGAATTGATCTTATTCACTAATGAAACGGGTATGAATCTAAATCTGGAAATAAAATCTGGTCGGGACAAGCTGGTAACAGATAAGTTAATTGATGGCATTATTCGTGACATTAACCACCATTGGCAGGGCGGTCAGCAATTGCTGATATCCAGTTTTAATCACCTGCTCTTGGCTGAAGTCAAACGGCGTGCGCCTGAGATCAGTCTAGCTTGTTTGTTTGAATCACCGCTACCGCGTGATTGGCTGACCTCTGCACAATATGTGGGTGCCGAATTTATCCATCCAAAAGATGACGGGTTAACTGAACAACAGATTAAGGCAATGATGACAGCGGGCTATAAAGTTAATGTGTGGACAGTGAATAATTTAGCCAGAGCCAATCAACTATATAACTGGGGAGCAACTGGGATATGCTCTGACTTTCCGCAGCTATTTCCTCGCTGCTATCGCAATTAGCCGATTATAACGATTAGTTGATTATAACTACTAGAGATGATGAATTAATGCCGCAGGAACAAGGAACAGCGCTTACCGATGAGTTGGCGCAGCGCTGGCTAACGACTTTTCGAACTAACATGCTTGAGCAAAGAGCTGAACAAATAGCTGAGAAGAGCACTGAAGAGAGCTCTGAGAAGCTGACGCAAGCATGGCTGCGATTATTGCAACATTATCAGCAACCGCATCGACATTACCATAATATGTCGCATATTCATGCCTGCCTAATTTGGTTTGATAAGGTGAAAGCACAGTTGCAGAATCCGTTGGCTGTGGAGTTAGCGATCTGGTTTCATGATGTTATCTATGATGTGAGGAAGTCAGACAATGAATTACAAAGTGGCTATTATGCTGTAACAGCACTGACTAATTTAGGGGTGTCGGCCAGCTTGATCCAGCAAGTGTATGAGCTGATATTATTAACCCAACACCCCAATAAACCAGAACCGCAATCGGTGGATAAGCAAGATCAAGCACTGCTACTAGATATTGATCTATCGGTCTTGGGACAGTCACAGAATGTGTATCGGGTTTATGAAGCGGCCATCAGGGCTGAGTACCAACATGTGCCAAGCTGGTTATATAAATTTGCGCGTAAACGTTTGCTCAAATCATTTTTGAAACAGCCGGTTATTTATCATTCCCGTTATTTTCAAGAAAAATTTGAACATCAGGCCAGACTGAACATACAGTCAGCGCTAGCTTGCCGTGTGAGTAGAGGTTCGCAGAGGAGAATAGGGTGATGATCGTTAATGGTGAAGAATGCCAGCAGGTTGCAATTTCAGAGCGCGGTTTTAATTTTGGCGACGGTCATTTTACCACGATAAAACTAGCCGCAGGTCGTGCGTTATTATTGAACCTGCATATACAAAGGTTACAACAGGCTTGTGCGGTCTTAGCAATAGAATTTGCTGACTGGCAGGCTCTGACTGATATGATCCAGCAACAGGCGGAATTACTGCAGCAAGGTGTACTCAAAGTCACGATAACTCGTGGCAGTGGCGGCCGAGGTTACAGTGTGCAGGGATGCAGCGCTGCGAATTGGTATCTTCAGCATCGCGCAATCCCGGCTCATTATCAGCAGTGGGCTGATACGGGGATAGTCCTGACTGTGTGTCGCTACCAGCAGACGGTAAATCCAGTTCTGGCAGGGTTAAAGACCCTGAACCGGTTGGATCAAGTGATGCTCAAGCAGGAACTCGATGCTAATAATGCCGTAGATGGCTTAGTCTGCTCGACAGAAGGCTATGTGATTGAAACGTCGGTAGCAAACCTGTTTTGGGTCAGAGATGGCGAGGTATATACCCCGAGTACTAAGCGCAGCGGCGTCGAAGGGATCATGAAATGCCATGTGTTGACCCTATTAAAGGTACTTAAAATCTGCGTGCACACGGGGGATTATTTTGTAGACCAGGTGTTCGCTGCAGATGAAGTTTTTATTACTAATGCTGTAATGGAGCTGGTTCCGATCCTGGCTATTGTTCGCAGCGAGGATCAGGCTGAGTGTCGCTATACCAGGCAAAACCAGACGCGTTCAGTATGCCGTCAGTTACAGGCTAAAATAAGCGCTGGCGATGAATGATGCCTGTAACTGACGGTACTCGCGCTAGTTAAAATATACGGCGTTTTAGGCCTTTTTTATCGAGGATCTTGGTCGCCATCTCTTCTACCGAGAATGTTGTACTATTAATAAATGGGATTTTTTCACGACGATATAAGTATTCAACTTCTTTTATCTCAAGTTTACACTGTCGCTGAGAGGCATAGTTACTGTTGGCAAGCCGCCCGCCGCGGATCTCTTGTAACCGAGCTGCATCGATCGTTAATCCAAATAATTTATGCTTGTTGCGTTTCAGTGCGGGTGGCAAGTTTAAATCATCCATGTCTTCTGCAATAAAAGGGTAGTTGGCCGTTTTAATGCCAAATTGCAATGCTAAATATAGACTCGTAGGCGTCTTGCCACTGCGGGACACCCCGACTAAAATCAGGTCTGCCGCATCATAGTCTTTACAGGTGATACCATCATCATTGGCCATCGCATAATTAACGGCTTCAATTCGGGCATCGTAAGCCTCACTTTTAATGCTGTGAGTGCGGTGTGTTTGCGGCTCTGCAGTGAGGTTCAATTGCTTAGAGAGTGGTGATACAAAGGTACTTAAAAAATCGTGTAAATGGCCTTGGCTAGATTCGATAATTGTTCTTATTTCAGGTGAAACTATCGAATGAAATACAAGAGGCTTATGTCCTGTCGAAGCGGCTATATCGTTAATTTTTTGTGCAACAAATTTTGCTTTTTGTTCCGTTTCAATAAAGGGATAAGTGCGCTGATCAAATTCAATAGGAAATTGGCTGAGAAGCGCGTGACCAAAGACTTCAGCGGTGATCGCCGTACCATCAGAAATATAAAAAACAGTTTGCATTTAGCACATCCTTTGTCTGATCAGGTAAATTTTTCTAAGCAGGTATCTTACATTGAAATTAATAGCTGTGTATGATTAAAAATACGAAGGAAAGCAAGAAAATTATTTTGCACTAGGGACAGAAAAAGCAATACCCTATATTGCTTCAAATATAAATCATTTTTTGACATAGACTAAATCTGGAGAGCTGACCGTGATAGAGTACGTAATTGGGTACGATAAACTTGGTATGAATGATGTAGATCGAGTCGGCGGTAAAAACGCATCTCTTGGCGAGATGATTAGTAACTTGGCAGGTGCTGGTGTCCAGGTTCCTGGCGGTTATGCGACGACTGCTGATGCTTTTAATCAGTTTCTAGAAAAAAGCGGTGTTAATGAGCTGATTTATGCATTGTTAGACGATCTTGATGTTGATGATATTGCGGCTTTGACCGAGGCCGGCGCTACTATTCGTCAGTGGATCATCGCCACGCCTTTCCAGCCTGAACTTGAAGCAGCAATCGCTGAAAGTTATGAGGCACTCGCTGGCGCTGCTGGTGAACAAGCTTCATTTGCGGTTCGTTCTTCAGCCACCGCAGAAGATATGCCAGATGCATCATTTGCTGGCCAGCAAGAGACTTTCCTTAATGTACGTGGTTATGATAATGTGATTATTGCGATTAAACATGTATTTGCCTCACTGTTTAATGACCGAGCTATTTCATACCGTGTGCATTCTGGTTATGACCACCGCGGCGTGGCATTATCAGCGGGTATCCAGCGCATGGTACGCAGTGATGAAGCATCATCAGGCGTTATGTTCTCTATCGATACAGAGTCTGGCTTTGAAGATGTGGTCTTTATTACCTCGTCATATGGCTTGGGTGAAATGGTTGTGCAGGGTGCTGTAAACCCAGATGAATTCTATGTACACAAGCCAACACTTGCAAAAGGTAAACCTGCGGTAGTTCGTCGTAATATCGGCAGCAAGCAGATCCAAATGATCTACTCCAGTGATGAAGAACACGGTAAGCAAGTGCAAATCGTTGATGTTGAAGCAAGCAAATCACGGCAGTTTTCTATTAATGATGCAGAAGTGATGGAGCTGGCTAAACAAGCTGTGATTATCGAAAAACACTATGGCCGTCCTATGGATATCGAATGGGCCAAAGACGCAATTGACGGTAAGTTATATATTGTGCAAGCACGGCCAGAAACTGTGCGTAGCCGTGAAGATAAGCAGGTAATGGTGCGCTTTCATCTCGAAGCAAAATCAGCGGTTGTTACTGAAGGCCGTGCAATCGGTGGCAAAATTGGTGCAGGTCCAGCAAAAGTAATTTCTTCGATTGCGCAGATGGATGAGGTTAAGCCAGGTGATGTACTGGTAACAGATATGACGGACCCAGATTGGGAACCTATCATGAAACGCGCTTCCGCCATTGTGACTAACCGTGGTGGTCGTACTTGTCATGCGGCTATTATTGCGCGTGAAATGGGTATCCCTGCCGTTGTTGGTTGTGGTAACGCAACAGCCCTTATTGAAAATGGCCAGGAGCTGACAGTATCTTGTGCTGAAGGTGATACAGGCTTTATTTACGAAGGTATTTTACCCTTTAGTGAAACGTCATCTGAAGTTGATAATTTACCAGAAATTCCGGTAAAAATAATGATGAATGTGGGTAACCCAGATCGCGCATTTGATTTCGCTGCATTACCAAACGAAGGTGTTGGTCTCGCTCGTCTCGAATTTATCATTAACCGCATGATCGGCATTCACCCTAAAGCATTACTTAACTTTGATAAGCAATCACCAGAATTACAAGCTGAAATTGACCAACTGATCGCGGGTTATTCATCGCCAGTTGAATTCTATGTTGCTAAATTGCAAGAAGGTATTTCAACCTTGGCAGCGGCTTTTTATCCTAAAAAAGTGATTGTGCGCATGTCTGACTTTAAGTCAAATGAGTACGCTAACTTGGTCGGTGGTGAGTTATACGAGCCAGAAGAAGAAAATCCAATGTTAGGTTTCCGTGGTGCCTCTCGTTACATCTCTACTGATTTTCGTGATTGTTTCGCGCTTGAAACAGAAGCAATTAAGCGTGTACGTAATGACATGGGCCTCACGAATGTTGAAATCATGATCCCGTTCGTGCGCACCTTGAGTGAAGCAGCGTCTGTGATTGATTTGCTTGCTGAGCATGATTTAAAACGTGGTGTGAATGGGCTGCGCATTATTATGATGTGTGAAGTGCCTTCAAACGCATTGTTAGCAGATAAGTTCTTACAATACTTCGATGGTATCTCGATTGGCTCAAATGATTTAACTCAGTTAACGCTGGGTCTTGATCGTGACTCCGGGATTATTTCTCACCTGTTTGATGAGCGTAATGAAGCGGTGAAATTGTTACTATCAATGGCAATTCAAGCGGCTAAAAAGGCCAATAAATACGTCGGTATTTGTGGTCAGGGACCTTCTGATCATGAGGACTTTGCGGCCTGGCTGGTAGAACAAGGAATTGACAGTGTATCGTTAAATCCAGATACGGTATTAAAAACCTGGTTATATTTAGCTGGCAAACACGCACAATAAACCATTAATCTGCGATAATTAGCCCCTGTATGAGCAATTATGCAGGGGCATTTTTAATGCTGCTCATCACGTAAGGTCGCATTATGCAATTTCTGCTCTATCAGGTTTAACTGCTTGTCAAAGCTGGCGAAGGTCATATCGATACACTCTGTGGCTATATCAAAAAAGCGGTCGGCCTTGATTGTTGGTTTATCAATGGTAACTTCACAATCAATGACTGTAAGTAAGTGTGCGATGGTAAGTAAATAATTCTGATTATGCTGGCCTGCAATCGATTGCTCTAAGGAGTGGCATAGGTAGTTAAGCCGAATACGCTCTACTGGAGTACATAAATTTGCAGCGGCAATGCCGGTACCCAATGCTCGGATCTGAGCCATGCTTTCAGCAGTGAAAAGCAGCTCCTGCCACAGATATTGTATCGATTTGCTTTCCTCATTATGTAGCTGATGTAGTTTGTTTTCCACCGCAATGTCATCGATAAGATAGAGTAAATTCAAGACCAGTTTATTGTGCTGTTCCAGATTATGCCTGACACTGAGATTATGATAATAGACGGATAAGCGCTGCCAGTGATCATCCATAGACAACCAGCGTTCATTTTCAGCCATATCCGGGTATGTCGCAATAATGTCTGTGATCGATTGCTGGATTAATTTACTCGCAGCTTCAAGGCGTGGTGTCAGGGTTATGTCTCCATTTAAAATACCATTCGACAATCCTCGATGCTGCTGGAACTGAGCCAGCAGTTTTCGGTATTTATCTAACTTTAGCAAGCCGGTTACGTGCAACTGGTGCTGCTGGTGGCGCTGTTTTTTCGTGAGGATAAACAAATAACAGGTTGTGATAACGAGACACAGAATGAATAATCCGCTGAATAGTTGAGAGAGTGAAAATTGAGTCATGGTTGTTACCTTTTATCTATTTAGGGCTATTAATACAAAGCAATAATGATACCAAGATCACATAAATCCGGGCAGCCTTGGTATAACAACAGAGTTAGACTTAACTTCTATAAATCAGCAGCTTTTACTGCGCCTTTTTGGTGAATTAAAGTTATTAACTGCCCCAATATGGGTATTTGTTTACTTAAACCGCTAATTTATCCCCTATCTGTTGAGGAGTAATGAAATAACTCATGCTACAATAGTGCTAGTTTCAAAGTTGTTGCAAGGGAATGGATGATGATCCCAGAGTTAAGTTATCAGGATGCAGTAAAAGAAGAATATCTCGCCTTTTTAAGTGCCTTAGATGAAAGTGAATTTAGTGGTGAGATTGAAAAATCTTATGCCAGTCGATTAGCCGTTGCAACTGATAACAGTATTTATCAGTTATTACCGCAGGCTGTGGTATTGCCTCGCTGTCACCATGATCTTGTGGTTTTGACCCAGCTGTCTGTTCAAGACGCATTTAAAACAATTACTTTTTCACCGCGCGGTGGCGGCACTGGTACCAATGGCCAATCATTAACGGATGGTATTATTGTTGATATGTCACGGCATATGAATAATATCATTGATATTAATGTGGAAGAGGGTTGGGTTAAGGTACAAACTGGCGTTATCAAGGACCAATTAAATGAGTTTCTTAAACCCTATGGCTTCTTTTTCTCACCGGATTTATCTACCAGTAACCGGGCCACTATCGGTGGTATGATAAATACCGATGCATCCGGTCAGGGTTCATTAAAATACGGTAAGACCAGTGATCATGTGCTGTCAGTACTGGCTGTACTCATGGACGGTTCTGAGCTGGAAACTGCACCGCAACGTGCTGATGTTGTGAGCGAGAGTGCACTGCAAAATAATTACCTGGGTAAGGTTTATCACCAGATCGCTGATACCATTACCAACAAGCAGCAACAGATCCAAGCAACTTTTCCTAAACTGAATCGTTTCTTAACCGGCTATGACTTAGTTCATCTTTATGACGGTCAGCGCGAAGTATACGATTTAGGCCGGATCCTCTGTGGTTCAGAAGGCTCCCTTGCCTTCATCACCGAGGCCAAGCTTAGTATCACCCCGATCCCAACATATCGCTGTTTAGTGAACGTCAAATACGATAGTTTTGATGCGGCGTTACGCAATGCGCCATTCCTGGTTGAGGCTAATGCCTTATCGGTTGAAACGGTAGATTCGGTGGTATTAAACCTGGCAAAACAAGATATTGTTTGGCACTCGGTCAAATCTCTCATCACTGATGTGCCGGAAAAAGAGATGTTAGGCATCAACTTTGTTGAATTTGCCGAGAATGATGAGGCCACACAGCAGCAAAAAATTTCCGCACTTACGCAGCAACTCGATGCCTTGATGGAACGGGGTGATGCGGGTGTCATTGGCTATCAAATTTGTGATCAGCTTAGCGATGTCCTAAAAATTTACGGCATGCGGAAAAAAGCCGTCGGTTTATTGGGCGCCACAGAAGGGCAGGCCAAACCGCTTGCATTTGCAGAGGATACGGCAGTTCCGCCAGAAAATCTGGCAGATTACATTGTCGAATTTAGAGCGTTATTGGATAGCTATCACTTACGCTATGGCATGTTTGGCCATGTTGATGCTGGCGTATTACATGTACGTCCGGCGCTAGACATGATTGATCCCCAGCAGGAGGTTATCCTGCGTGAGATCTCCGATAAAGTCGTCGCGCTCACCGCCAAATACAAAGGCTTAATGTGGGGCGAACACGGCAGGGGCTTCCGTTCTGAGTATGGCCCTGAATTTTTTGGGGACGAATTGTTTACTGAACTGCGAAAAATTAAAGCGGCCTTTGATCCTGATAACCGCTTGAATCCTGGCAAGATCTGTACACCATTCGAGAGTGATGCAGTGCTCGTTTCTGTTGACGCCGAAAAGCGCGGCGCTTTTGACCGCCAGATACCGATTTCAGTACGTCAAAACTTTACCCAGGCGATAGACTGCAACGGTAATGGCTTATGCTTTAATTATGATGTCAAAAGTCCCATGTGTCCGTCTTTCAAACACAGCGGCGATCGACGTCAGTCACCAAAAGGACGTGCGGGCTTAATGCGGGAGTGGTTGCGCCAACTGTCTTGCCATGAAATGAATGAGCAACAGTTAGCCCAGCAATTGACCATTCAGCAAGTCAATATTAGTAGTTTTGCCAGCCGCTTGCTAAACACTTGGAATAAATCACGCGGTCGCTATGATTTTTCGCATGAAGTCATGGATGCAATGCAAAGTTGTTTGGCTTGTAAAGCGTGCACGACTGAGTGCCCCGTTAAAGTGGATGTACCTGAATTTAGAGCGCGTTTCATCGATCAATACTATGGTCGTTATCTTCGCCCTCTGAAAGATTTTGCCGTTGGCTATTCTGAAAGTTATACCCCGCTTATGGCGAAAATGCCGAAGTTTTTCAACTTCTGGCTGAAGCAGAACTGGGTACAAGCGCTGACGACTCGTACTATAGGTATGGTTAATATTCCGCTGTTGAGCAGCCCTACTCTAGCGGAGTCATTACGTGGTCATTATGCTGAGAGCTTTGATCTTGCGTTTTTACAAGGTCTGAGCACGGCAGAAAAAGCGCAGCATGTATTGATCGTACAGGATCCTTTTACCAGTTATTATGAGGCTAGTTTAGTGAGATCACTGGTTGAACTGGTGGAAAGACTGGGGTTAAAACCCGTTCTCTTACCTTTCAAACCAAATGGTAAACCAGAGCATATAAAAGGCTTTTTGGCTAAGTTTACCAAAACAGCACAAACGGCTGCTGAGTTTTTGAATTCACTCCATGAGCTAGGCATCCCTATGGTCGGGGCCGAACCTGCTCTGGTGCTTTGCTACCGTGACGAGTATAAGCAAGTACTTGGGTCACAGCGTGGTGACTTTACCGTGCAGTTAATCCAGGAATGGTTATACAGCCTCGCTGTTCAGGATAAATTACCTCGATCGGCTATTCGCGCTGATAATACTGAACTGCCTTATCATTTGTTTGCGCATTGTACTGAAAAAACCAATAAACCAACGGCAGAGCAAGAATGGCAGGTCGTATTTAAGGCTTTTGGACTGCAATTGGAAAAAGTGGCTACCGGTTGTTGTGGCATGGCTGGCAGTTATGGTCACGACAGTAAAAATCTGGCAGCATCGAAAGCTATTTATACGCAAAGCTGGAAATATGCCCTTGAAAAACGCGATCCATCACGGTGTTTAGCCACGGGTTATTCCTGCCGTAGCCAAGTTAAACGGATTGAAGAAGTACGTCTAGAACATCCTATTAAAGCGTTACTTAATATGTTGAAATAATCATATTTAAGCATGAACTGCAGTGCGTATTCACGTTTTCAGCTCATGCTTACTAAACGCAATATATCCAAGCAGTTATCAAGTTTGTTAGTAGTCGCTAGCCTGTTATCAGTTTGTTCATCTACGTCTCTATTTTCGGGTAGCGCGAACAGCCTTACGCTGTCAAAGGCGGCTACTGAAGAGATGAATGCTGTTAATGCCGCGATGAATGCGGTTGAGATCCTCTACCAAAGGGCTGTAAAGCAGGACCTGGTTTATTACTCCCCGATCAATTTTTCATTAGCAGAACAAAAAAGAATTGATTTACTGAGCATGTATGAAAGTTATGAGCCGGATAGTGGTAGTTGGTTTTCAGGTTCTGGCAGTGAGGAAATTGAACTTGAAGCGGATCATTTCATCCAACGTATTAATCTTGCATTTCAAGCCAAACTTATCACAGGGCCATCTCTGAACGTGATCCGAGACCATGATGAATTCATTAAAGGCCTGGATCCTGAGGAATTTACTCAGCGCATAACTAAAATAAGAAATGAAACGAGACAATTTGTAGCAATGGCAGAAAAGAAGGGCACTGTGATTGGTTTGGAGCATAAACAGGCTAAGCTAGAGCGTGATTATAAAACCCTTGAAATCGATATGGTGAAGCGAAAAGTTATGCGATTACCGACCGCTGAATTTAATCAGTTGGAGCAGGAGTTGGTGCCAGAAAGCTATAAACTGGCGCTGCATGAACTGTATAGTTTGGAGCGTTTGATTGAAAAAAAACCACGGGATAATACTGCCATCCAGGATAATTTGAATGCAAGTTATATGCAGATAAAACAAGCCGGCAGCGTTGCCAAAGAGGTTATTTGGGTCAAATCACGGATTGAAAATTCAGCAGAACGGGTCGTAATGAATTACCGTAATTACTTGAGTGTATTGAATCAATACTTAGGCACCGAAAATTTGACTGCGTTGGATTTTCAGTCTCAGGTAAGGGGGGATTAAAGATGCTGTGGCATCTAAATTATCAAAAAGTTCGAAAAAAGCCTCTGCCAGTGATGAGCACATTCACCAGCAGCTCACAAAATTGGCTCAGTTATTAACGGGTCAAGACATGAGTAAGTATAGTGTCGCTCAACAGGTCGATAGTTTAATGGCAGCAGCCCAAACATTGGTTGATGAAAGTATCCAAACGCCATTTGTTCAGCACTAAAAAAGCAGCTGTCTTCCCTGTATAAAGACTGAGTTTTCTTGGTATATGGTTATAGGCAGGTGACGCCAATCGTCGTGACTAACTGATGTGCCTGTCCCGGTGCCAGATTTACGGGGTGCTGCCCCGTGATTGCGGGCTCCAAGCAAAACATTGTTTGGTAACCATCATCTGGCATATCTATAAATGCCTTAGCCCCTGCTATCCAAGGGTTCCATACCACCATTTCATTATTTCCCTGATTGCTGATACTTATCTTACGCTGCAGACCTTGATCATACATATTTACAGTCGGGGCAGGGGAAGCACAGATCATATCAACAGCCCCATCGAGTCTGAATGTTTCGTCTGTTTTATCTAATCCGGTTACGGTGATTGTATCTGGTTGTGATATATGAAAATAACTGTGTAATGCACCACCATAATTGAAATTTTTACTGCCCGTATTTTGAGTGATCAAATTTATGGTCAATGTATCACTGATAGTAAACTCTGCGATTAAATTAAAACTATGTGGCCATAATCTTTTCGTTTCAGCGCTCTCGGTTAATTGCAGACGGATGTGGCAAGCGTCAGCCGTACTGTTGCTATCGAGTAACTGCCAGTGGCAGTTACGGGCAAACCCATGCGCGGGGAAATCTTTTGTTTGTGCGAGTGGCTGAATATCTGGACTTCGCTTTGCGGGTCCAAACCATGGCCAGCAAATCGGCACACCACCGCGAATAGCCTTTACACCATTAAAAATGGCACTGTCACTTATCCAGATCACAGGGGCTGAATTGGCAGGGGTAAAGCTTAGCAGATGAGCGCCAAATAGACTGATGCTGGCACTGGCTTTTGGGTGATTAACATGTAAATACTTAAGGCCATTGCTGGTGGCAAGGTTGATATGGTCGGTTAACTGTATCTGATCTGTAATAGTGTCTTGATATGGCATAAAGTCTCCAACATAGAAAAGGCGACCAGATGGTCGCCTTTAACATTATAAACCAATTATTGATAAATCATTTATTGATAAATGAACTACCGATATTAATCAAGTTTAATTATTTAGCACTCATAAGTAGAACTGCGTTGTCTAACATACGGTTAGAGAAGCCCCACTCGTTATCGTACCAAGACATAACTTTAACTAGTTTGCCTTGAACTTTAGTTTGTGTCGCATCAAAGTTAGATGTGTGTGCATCGTGATTGAAGTCGATAGAAACGAGAGGTTCGTTGTTAACAGCGAGTGCACGCGCTAGGATTGGATCCGCAGCTACTGCATCAGTAATAAGTTTGTTAACTTCTTCAGGAGTTGTATCACGACCCGCTTCGAAAGTAAGGTCAACGAGAGATACGTTGATAGTTGGTACACGTACCGCCATACCTTGGAATTTGCCTTGTAGTTCAGGAACTACTAGGCCAACTGCTGCTGCTGCACCAGTGCTTGTTGGGATCATGTTCATTGCCGCTGCACGTGCACGGTATAGATCTGAATGAT
>JBLHPA010000039.1:0-21912 GCA_047628235.1 Moritella sp. | reverse complement strand
GCAACTAAGATCAGATCTTGGTTACGCATGATTTTACTCACTGCTGCCGCCATCTCAGGGGTAATTCCCAGACGCAGTCGACGTAATACCGCTGGTGTGGCAGCGTCGCTGAGTAACCAATTACGAAAATCACCCACCGTTAAATGGGCAATGAGAGAGAACGCCTTTATATCATGCTCATCCATGATCAAACGCGTTACTTCATCCTCTTCATAAGGAATGATAGCGTCATTAATAAAAGTGGCTAACGGCAGTTCCGCCAACGTCATTTGTGCAACAACACGCTCCTCTGCGGAATGGGCAATGATCCCGGCCAACTTATCTCCCGAGCGTTCCGGCGTCGCTTTCGCTAACAGTTCAGCCAGGGTCTTAAAGTGATATATGTTATCCCCTAGCTGATGGCGATAGGCTGGTTTCATACGGCTACCTCTAATGTCATTGGTAAATAAACTACCCAAATAGGATTAATAATTGCATTAGCTACACAGAAGCGAAAATCGTTCCATGGCACTATCACATTTTGGCAAATCAGTTTAATAACTAAAAATCAATTAGATAGATTAAAAACGCATCAATATAGAGCATTAAATCTAGGAGTGAGAACAACATGGATGACAATACACCTTCAGCTGTTGCACCGAGTTTGTGCACTTATCAATCAAATGATGCAAATAAGCATGCTGCCAATCTCACCAAGTGGGCGCAGGAATATGACCAATTCAGTTGCGGTCGTTTTTATGGCTGCATTAACGAAGTCCAGCTGAGTCAGGTTCGAGTATTTAAAGAATTTACAAATCAAGTTCTCAGACAGCAGTGCAACATCCAGACTGGTGGCATTTGGCTGGGATTAAGTGTGGATAATAAGCCGTGTCGCATCAATGGACACCTTACAACCAGTGCTGACATCATGTGTCGGCCTGGACAGCGAGATTTTGCACTGATGACACCGGAGGATTTTAGTATTTTCGGTATTGTGGTGGAGCAGGCCGCCTTGCAGCAAGCCGCTGAAGTGCAGAGAGTTGAGATCAATGCGGAGATGTTAGACTCGCTCACCTTACAGGGTCTGCCAATGCGGTCAGTTACTGGGTTACGCTATTTTATTGGCCGTTTTCTAGCATCAGATCTGCTCGCGGTCACCAGTAAAATACAACAGGACATCATTATTGCAGCGGTCATTGAGCTATTAACCGCAAACCAGCCAGTGGCAGCACGCCAGACCAGTTATCAAAGACGAAAAACGGTCGTTGAAACAATCATCCAATATATTGAAGCGGGTATTGCCTGTTCACTTGCCGAAACGATTACAAGTCCAATAACCATTACTGAGCTTTGTGCCATTGCTAATGTGAGCCGGCGTACTCTGCAATACAGTTTCGAATCAATATTAGGGGTAAGCCCGCAGCGTTTTATTCGCCTCACCCGGTTAAACCAAATTCGTCGCGAGCTCAGTGACCCACATGAAACCCGCCCCATTGCAGACATTGCTTTCAATTACGGGTTTTACCATCCCGGACTATTTGCCCATAATTACAAATTACTCTTTGGTGAAAATCCATCGATGACGCTGCAACGCTGTCGTTTGAGTGCAATAAAACGCTAAATTGCACTATCAAGTTCAGCGCCATTATCAGTCATACCGGCACAGCAAATTGGAAAATAAATTTGTTGATGGTATAAAGAAAATGTCTGGCATCTTCTTGCAGAACCAGCACGATTAATTTAATAGCACGATCAAATAAACTTATGTCTACGTCATCCATTTTACTGGCATAAATGGCTAATAAAATAAACAAAACAGGAATAAGAACAGACAATTTATCAAACCTCATACTTTTACCTATAAAACTGCTGAAGTCCTTTTCGTGATATTTATCAAAAATATAGCATTGGATTAGTTGATTGCCTGCGCCACACCCTCACAAATAATATCCCGGATCCATTTATGCCCTGGTTCTTCATTATTTCGCTCATGCCATAGCAGCACGTAGGCTAATGGTGCGAATGTGATAGGCAGAGGCAACGGCACCAGCGGGTACAGTTTTTGTGCGTGCGGCACAAAACTCGCTGGTAGGGTAAAAACAAGGTCACTATGAGCACAAACACTGGCTGCACCGTAAAAATCAGGCACTGTCGTACAAATACGCCGACGCTGACCAGATTCTGCCAGATGATAATCTAGTGCCCACCAATCATTGCCTTCACAGCGCACCTGCACGTGAGACATTTGCAGATAAGTATCAACATCCCAGACACCGGTATTGATCGCCGCAAGCACGGGATGACCTTGCCGTACTAAACAGACCTGATTATCGGTAAACAACAACGTATGGACAATACCGTCAGGCAGCTTATTTAGCCTAGAAGCTGATGTTGGGTGCAGTTCACGGCCAGTAATGCCAAAGTCGATCTGCCCTTGCTGTAAAGCCTGCATGGATTTTTCAGTCCAGCCATAGGTATCCAGCTTGAGATTGGGGGCACTGCCAAGCAGCGGGCCAATATAATAAGGCAGCAGGGTTTCATAGGCACTCTCCACCATAGCAAAAGAGAACTGACGCTGACTTGTCGCTGGGGTAAAACTCGGCGGCAGGCTGAGCTGATAAAGTCCCTGTAAAATTGTCGGTAGCTGTAATTTTAACTGCAGCGCATGAGCAGTGGGTTTCAGGCCATGGGCGGTACGCAAAAAAAGAGGGTCACCCAGGGTCTCCCGCAGTCGGTTAAGGCTCTTACTCAATGCCGACTGACTCAGGTGCAGACGACTCGCCGCCCGAGTCACACTTTCCTCTTCCAGCAATATTTGCAAGATGACTAACAGATTAAGGTCAATTCTGGCCAAGTTATCCAAATTCATAGATATTCCTCATAGGAAATTCAGTTCTGAAATTATACCATTTCTATTCATAACTTAGCTTGGGTAAACTGCACGACATTAATTAAATCTTCTGTTTGAGAAAAAAATGCGCCGTAATCTTTTACCCATACTCATGTCGATGGTGGTACTCAGCCCACTGGCTATCGATATTTACCTACCTGCCATGCCCGCGATGGCGAGTGAATTTAATGTTTCGGCCAGTGAAATTCAGTCTACCCTGGTGCTATTTCTATTTGCCATGGGTATCGGCCAGATCGTGATAGGCCCGCTGGCAGATCGCTACGGCCGCCGCCCCATCGCCATTGGCGGTATTGTGCTTTATGGCGTGAGCAGCTTATTAGCCGCTGGCGCAATGGAGTTCCACTGGTTACAACTTGCCCGGATACTTCAGGGTATCGCCGCCTGTGCCACTTCAATCGTGGTATTCAGTGCGGTGCGCGATAGCTTCAGCACCCAGCAAAGCGCACATTATTACAGCTACCTTAACGGCGTGATCTGCGTGATCCCTGCACTGGCACCAACCTTAGGCGGACTACTCGCTCTGCAGTTTGGTTGGCGCTCGACATTTGTGTTTATGACCCTGTACGCCGTGATTGTATTGGTTATCGTATATTGCCGGTTACCTGAAACCCGGCCACAGAATACTGACACATCAGGGGCGTTATATCACTGGGATCGATTTAAACCGGTATTACAAAATCGACATTTTCTCTTTTATGCCATCACCTGCATGGCTGGCATGGCCTCTATTTTAACCTACGTATCCTATGCGCCAGTTTGGTTGATCGGCCATTTAGAGATATCTGAGTTGAGCTTTAGTGGTCTGTTTGGACTCAATGCTGTGGTTAATATCGCCGCCTGTTTTGCTGCGCCCTTAGTAATCAAACGATGGGGTAACCGGCCAACGGTGATAATCGCCCTGCTCTGCCTGCTAACCTCAGCCGTATTAGAAGTAATGATGCAACAGTGGGGGCCACACACTGGCATGCCCGCCGCATTTGGTTTTATGCTACCGATGATGTTGCTGTGTATTAGCTTTGCACTGCTGCTTGGGCCAGCCACCAGCATGGCACTCTCCGCATTTGGAGAGCGTGCCGGCACCGCCACTGCAATGTTAGGTTGCATTCAAATGAGTGGCGCAGCACTGCTGGCCGGGTTAATCCAACAAACGGAATTAACCGCGCCTTATGCCGTTGCTCTGCTCATGGGCAGCCTCGCACTTGGTTTGCTGATCATGCTGGTGATACCGCGTTTCAACCACTGGCATCAGGAACAGCGCATACATTAAGCCGGGAGTGCATTGAACCGGAAATACACTTAGCCTGAAATATAAAGAAGCACCCGATAAAGCACTGATGTGCTTCGCAGAAATATAACGCATCAATGTGATCTAGCATCGTGAAATGAAAAGTTGAAATGAGACATGGAACAGGAGATAAAACTGATAACGTCTACACTGAAAGTGCCAATTAACAAAAAAGGAGTGTCGCTATGTTATACGAAAAGCATAATTTGAAACACGAATTCCCGCAGCACACAGTGGCGATATCAAAACTAAAAAGTGATAACCCAGAATTTGCCGCACTCGCCAAGGAATATCATAAGCTGGACCATAAGATTTGTGGTTTAGAGGCCAGCGCAGTACCCACCACAGATGCTAACTTTGTCTACCTGAAAGGTCGCAGACTAGAATTAAAAGACCAGCTTTATCAAAAACTAATTAATGGTGATTTTTAGCTTTCCATCTTCCATTTAGCGTGAAAAGCCTTACACTAATGCAAGGTGACGGCATAAGAGGAATGCGCAATGACGGAAGAGAATACGCAATCAAAGCATCAACAAAAAATGCAGAAAATTCAGAAAACGGTGGCCAAACGCGTTAACAAAGCCACCAAAGAGCGCGGTATACTGATCGTGATGACGGGTAATGGTAAAGGTAAAACCTGTGCTGGTTTTGGTAATATTATTCGTTGTATTGGGCATGGCTTTAATGCCGGTGTAGTACAATTTATTAAAGGCACTTGGGCTGCAGGTGAGGTCCAGTTCATCCAGCAAGTACGCCCCGACATGCCTTATTATGCCATGAAAACTGGATTCACCTGGGATACTCAAGACAAAGCCGCCGACATCGCAGCCGCACAGTTAGCCTGGCAACACGCCAAAACCATGCTCTCAGATCCAGACTTAAAAATGGTCTTGTTAGATGAGCTAACCTACATGCTTACCTATCAATATCTCGATCTTGAAGACGTGCTCAGCACAATCCAAAACAGGCCCGGGGATCAAACCGTTATAGTCACGGGCCGCAGTGCTCACAGCGAACTGGTGGCTATCGCAGATACGGTAAGTGAAGTCAGGGAAGAAAAACACGCCTTTCGTGACGGCATCAAAGCTCAACAAGGAATTGACTGGTAATGAATGAATTATCTTTACATGAAGCCCGCATTTTGGGTGCGTTAATCGAAAAAGAACATACCACCCCAGATAGTTACCCGTTATCGTTAAATGCATTAACTGTGGCTTGCAACCAGAAAAGTAACCGCGATCCCGTATTAACGCTAAGCCAAGACGAGGTTCAGAATTGTGTCGATGACCTGGTAAAAAAGCGCCTGGTGATCAACGACGAAAACACTGGCAGCCGCTCAGCAAAGATCCGTCACCGTTTCTGTAATACTGAATTCAGCAAGTGGACATTTAGCCCACAGCAACTCGCCATTATCACCATTTTATTTTTACGTGGGCCACAAACGCCTGGTGAACTGAGAACACGCACCAATCGATTGTGCCATTTTAGCGATGTGCACGAAGTCGAATCCGTATTAACTGAATTAATTATTCATGAACGTCACCCGTTTGTGATAAAACTGGCACGCGAGCCTGGCCAAAGCGCCTGTCGTTACGCACATCTGTTCAGTGGCCCGGTAACACTTGCAGTATCAAACTCACCATCCCCGGAGAATGTGATTAATAGTGTGGGCAATGATGCATCCGACCGCCTCGATTCGCTGGAACAGGAAGTTGCTGAACTTAAGGCCCAGTTAGCCGAATTACAGGATAATATGGCCTTATTGCTCGACTAACCGCCAAGCGTTAATTAATCGTCTTTAAATCCAACTTGATTGCATTTATAGACGATCGGTCATAGAATAACCTGATGCCAAGACCTAAACAGAACGAACATACCCGCGAAGCCCTGATTGAAGTTGGTATCAAGCATATCTCTCAACACGGTTATCACGGTACTGGGATAAAACAGATCCTAGACGAATTAAAAGTACCCAAAGGGTCCTTTTACAACTACTTCAGCAGTAAAGAAGCCTTCGTGGCCGAACTGCTCGAAGCGGATATGCACAATCATGCACAGCAAATTCAGCCAGTGCTGGATAATAACCAGCTCGACCCAATCGAGAAGCTACGCACACTGTTTGAAAACAATCGTCAAAAATACACCCAACAGCAAGGCAAGCAAGGTTGTCTGGTGGCCAGTGTTGCCAACGATATTGGTGATTCCAGTCTACTGTGCCAGCAAGCGATGCAGCGCTCTGTCAAAGCATTAAATCAGTTACTTGCCGGACTCATTGCAGAGGCTCAGCAACAACAACTGATCCGTACCGATCTCGCCGCTAGCCAACTGGCAACGCTGATGTGGACAGCCTGGGAAGGCAGCCTAATCGAAATGAAGATTGCTGGTAATACCGATAACCTTACGCAGATCACCGACTTCATTTTTAATGATATTTTAAAATCGACCTAACTATTTTAAAACTGAACTGGCTATTTTAAAACCAAAAAATTGAACGCATGCTATTGCAGAAGGTGTAATAACACGGTTTCTGATCGCTTGATTAGGCGCTTTCTGCGTCTTTTTCTTAGCTAAAACCAAGACGACCGGTCTAATAATCAACACAGATAAGGGTATTGTAATGACAACAGCTGTAACGCTACAACAAAATTTCACCCTAAAAAATGGCACGAAAATTAAAAACCGCCTGTTTAAGTCTGCAATGAGTGAACAGTTAAGTGATGCTCAGCACAATCCCCTGCCCGGTCTCGCCACGTTGTACAATGCCTGGGCGCAAGGCGGATTAGGACTCTCAATTTCCGGCAATATCATGGTCGATCGCCAGGCGCTCGGTGAACCCAGACAAGTCGTGCTCGACGAACAGAGCAACTTAACTGAATTCAAACGCTGGACGCAACAAGGCACGGTGAATGATACGCACCTGTGGGCACAATTAAATCATCCGGGAAAACAAGTACCCAACTTTATTAGCAAACAGCCCGTTGCCCCCTCTGCAATCTCCCTTGGCCACGGTTTAGAGAAAAGTTTTAATACCCCGCGTGCGCTGACACATGATGAGATCATCGTCATCGTTAATCAATTTAAAACCAGCGCCAAACTGGCTAAACAAGTGGGATTTACCGGCGTGCAGATTCATGGTGCACACGGTTACCTGGTGAGTCAATTTCTGTCTCCACGCCACAATCAAAGAACCGACCAATGGGGCGGCTCAATTGAGAACAGAATGCGCTTTGTCATCGCTATCTATGAAGCAATTCGTGCAGAAGTAGGGCTTACCTTCCCCATTGGCATTAAGCTAAACTCCGCCGACTTTATGCGTGGTGGTTTTACCGAAGAAGAATCGATGCAAGTGGTTGAGGCACTTTCCTCTGCCGGTATTGATCAGATCGAGATCAGCGGTGGCACCTATGAAAGTCCGACCATGACAGGGCATCAGGTAAAAAAATCGACCTTGGAACGGGAAGCTTACTTTCTGAGTTATGCGGAAAAAGTGCGTAAAGTCACCCAAACCCCGCTTGTCGTCACCGGTGGTTTTCGCTCCAGCAAGGCCATGCTCGCGGCACTGCAAAGTAATGCCACCGATTTTATCGGCATCGCCCGACCACTGTCATTAGATACCCAGTTACCGAATAAATTAATGGCATCCGATAATTACAAGATCAGCCTGCCAACGCTCACTACAGGGGTAAAAAACGTAGATAAAATGGCCATGCTGAACATCACTTGGTACGAGGCTCAATTAGCGCGGATCGCCAAATCTCAGCAACCCAAGGTCAACCTGAGTACCTGGACTGTATTTTTCAAAACACTGTATGGCGCCGGTATCTATGCCTTCAGAAAGCGTCGCGCCTAACTCCCCCCCCTGTTAGCACATTTTTAGGCAACCCTGACTGTGTCAGGGCCTCGCATATTCACCAAAAAATGTGTTAATATAGTTAATATTAATACAAACCAGTAACAAAAGGTTGTTTTCATGAAAGTTATTCGTTGGCTATTAGGCCGCCTTATCCTCACCCTTAATGTCATATTCACACCAAAAAGCACGCAGCGCACCGTCGAGGCGCAGGCAGCGGTAGACCAAGAAATTAATAACATGGCACTATATCAATTCAGCGCCTGCCCATTTTGTGTCAAGGTACGCCGCAGCATGAAACGGCTAAATCTTGATATAGAACTGCGTGACGCAAAAAATGACCCTGCATTAAGTGATGAGCTAGCGCAGCAGGGCGGCAAACGTAAAGTGCCTTGTCTGCGCATCGAAGAGAATGGCCAGGTACAGTGGCTTTATGAATCAAATGATATCATTACCCATTTAGAAACGAAATTTGCCTCATAATATAAGTAGATAGCGTGGTCGATTGTGTGACCGATAATATAGTTCAATAATATGAGTCAACAACATCAGCTATAACAAGGATCGTAATGGCTAAGTTTGCTAAATTACTCATCGTAATCGTGTGTTGCGCAGTGTTTGCGCTTTTTTTCATCCGTGAACCACATGGCAAAACATTTCTCAGTCTCAGTCAGATCAGTGCAGATTTGTCTAATCTAAGTAGTACCTTGACGCAGCAACTAACCAAAACACTAGCGAAAGAGGTGCCTCGGGAACAGACCGAAGCCCCATCGACTGTGTATAAATGGCAAGATGAACAAGGCAGCTGGCATTTTAGCGATCAGGCTAATGACACGAGCCAGGTCGTGATCGTGAGTGCCAACAGCAGCATTACAACAACAGCGGTAGCCGCTCCACCAACAGTACCTGCACAGCCGATGAGCACGCCAGAAAAAACCATCGCCCCGTTCAGCACCGCCCTGGAAACCCTGCAAGATGCCAAAAATTTGCAGTCGTTAGTCGATCCTCACGGCGCACGGTTAGATCGGGCGATTCAGCAGCAGACCAAATAAATTAACGACTTTAACTTAGCCCGGTAAATGTGTTATCTTTAGCCGCTTTTATATCTCGGCGAAAGGTCCCCCCCATGGCACGTAAAGGCACGCTATTTATTGTATCTGCACCCAGTGGCGCAGGAAAATCAAGTCTCATCAAAGCTCTGCTAGATGCAAACCCAAGCAGCGATATGAAAGTGTCGGTCTCTCATACGACGCGTGCCGCGCGTCCTGGTGAAATCGATGGCATCCATTATCACTACATCCCTGTTGCTGAATTCAAACAGCAAATTAAAAACAATAATTTTTTTGAATGGGCTGAAGTATTTGGTAACTATTACGGCACATCACGGGTAATGATTGAAAAGACCTTAGAGCAAGGCATTGATATCTTCCTGGATATCGACTGGCAGGGCGCCCGCCAGATCAAGCAGCAGATGCCGGATGCTCGCGGAGTATTCATCCTACCACCGAGCCGGGAAGAATTAGAACGCCGATTAAACAGCCGCGGCCAAGACAGTGAAGCGATCATTACCAAACGCATGACAGAAGCACAAGCGGAAATGTCCCATTACCATGAATATGATTATCTCATCATTAACGACGATTTCTCCACCGCATTAGAAGATTTACATGCCATTGTGCGCAGCGAAAGACTGGCATCGGCGAAGCAAGCTGCAAAAAACAGTGTGATCATGAAAGATTTGCTGGTTAAATGAACTAAAATGAAGTACAATTTCCGGTCATTTTTTAGACTTAATTCACTTGGAGTTCCTTCATGGCTCGCGTAACTGTAGAAGATGCTGTAAAGCAGGTTGGTAACCGTTTTGACCTAATATTGATGGCGTCTCGTCGCGCTCGTCAAATCGCAGTTCAAGGTAAAGAGCCTTTGGTTGCACCTGAGAATGATAAACCGACGGTAATTGCCCTTCGTGAAATTGAAGCGGGTCTAATTAGCAACGAATTAATGGATGCTGGTGATCGTCAAGAGCAGCAAGAGCACGAAGCACAGCAAGTTGCCGCAGTAGCAGCAATTGCTGAAGGCCGAGGCTAATATTCATTCATTTGTATTGATGAAGTGATTTAATGATAAAAAAGGTGCAATCGCACCTTTTTTAATACCCAAATTCGACCCTCTCCAATCCATGTTAAGAAACAGGTTTCAGCGAGCGTTCATTGTCTATTCAGGCAAAATTGCCAATAAAATAGACCTTTGTGAGTACCTCTAAACCTTGCGTCGGGATGAAGTTTGGGTATATATATATAAACAGTACTAACAGGTTAATTTAATAGTGCAATTACCTGCACTTTTTATTATCTTGCTTATATCAACTTACAAGTAACGAGGCTGTACTTGCATATATTCGCAAATTTAGAAGCAATGGCATCAACCTATCTATCGGTTGAACAGGTAAGTTTAATTGAACACGCTTATTTAGTTGCGCGGGAAGCTCATTTACCACAAAAAAGAAGCAGTGGTGAACCTTACATTACCCACCCTGTCGCCGTTGCCGAAATTCTTGCCGATATGCGCCTTGATCATAAAACCATCATGGCCGCCTTGTTACACGACGTGATTGAAGATACCGATACCACCCAGGACGATCTGGCGTCACTGTTTGGACAAACAGTCGCGGAACTGGTCGAAGGTGTTTCTAAACTCGATAAATTAAAATTCCGCGACCGTAAAGAAGCCCAAGCCGAAAACTTTCGCAAGATGTTCATGGCCATGGTGCAGGATATTCGCGTTATCCTGATCAAACTGGCAGATCGCACCCATAACATGCGCACCCTCGATGCTCTGAGACCAGACAAACGCCGCCGCATTGCCCGTGAAACCCTGGATATTTTCGCGCCAATCGCCAATCGCCTCGGTATTCATAACATCAAAAATGAGTTAGAAGAACTCGGGCTGGCCGCCATGTATCCGATGCGTTACCGCATTTTAAAAGAGGCAGTAAAATCAGCCCGTGGTAACCGCAAAGAGGTAATGACAAATATCCGTCTGGAAATTGAAGGGCGACTAGCCGAAGCAGGTGTGACAGCTGCCATCCACGGCCGGGAAAAATTGATCTTCAGCATTTATAATAAGATGAAAAATAAACGACTTCAGTTTCATGAGGTTGTTGATATTTACGCCTTTAGGATCATCGTTGACGATCTGGATACCTGCTATCGGGTTCTTGGCCAAATGCACAGCCTATACAAGCCGAAAATAACCCGCTTTAAAGACTACATTGCCATTCCCAAAGCCAATGGTTATCAATCACTACATACCTCCCTCGTCGGCCCACACGGGGTTCCGTTAGAGATCCAGATCCGGACCACAGACATGGATTTAATGGCAGACAAAGGGATTGCCGCACACTGGTCTTATAAACAGGGCGCGGACAAAATCAATACCACGGCACAGTTGCGGGCCCAGAAATGGATGCAAAGTCTGTTAGAACTGCAACAAAGTGCTGGCTCATCATTTGAATTTATTGAAAGTGTCAAAACCGATCTATTTCCAGATGAAATTTACGTGTTTACGCCAAAAGGTAAGATCATTGAACTACCTCGTGGCGCAACGCCGGTCGATGTAGCCTATGCCATTCATACCGATGTTGGTCATACCTGCGTGGGCGCACGGGTGAATCGCCAGCCTCATGCCCTTAGCCAGTCATTAAAAAATGGCCAGACAGTGGAAATTATAACCGCACCAGGTGCCCGACCAAATGCCGCTTGGCTCAACTTTATTGTCACTGGACGCGCCCGTGGCCGAGTACGCCAACAGCTGAAAAATATGCGTACCGAAGATTCCATTATTCTCGGGCGACGTCTGCTTAATCATGCCTTAAAAGGCATTAAAGTTGACGAAATTGCAGAAGAAAACATGCAACAAGTATTGGCCGATACAAAATGTAACGACCTCAATGCGCTATTAATCGAGATAGGTCTAGGTAATGTAATGAGTATCGTGATTGCCCGCCGCTTGCTGGGGCGCGTAGACGAGCTCACCGATCTTAATCCAAACAGTGACGATAAAAAAATGCCGATTAAGGGTGCAGAGGGCATGCTGGTCAGCTTTGCTAATTGTTGCCATCCAATCCCTGGTGACGTCATTGTCGCGCATTTAAGTCCGGGTAAAGGCCTGGTTGTGCATATAGACACCTGCCGTAATATTCACGGTTACCAAAAAGAACCTGATCGTTATATTCCGGTTGAATGGGACGACAACATCGATCCAAGCCAAGAATTTAAAACCGAAATCAGGATCCAAGTTGTTAACCATCAAGGGGTTCTCGCCAAGCTCACTAACACGGTAGCCTCTACCGGTGCCAATATTCACAACATTATTACCGACGAGAAAGATGCTCGGGTATATAGCGTGGATATTCTCATCACAGCCAAAAACCGCAAACATGTCGCGGAAGTGATGAAAAAGATCCGCACCATGCCGGATGTGTTAAAGATCTCGCGCAACTATAATTAATAAAAAAATGAATTAACTAAAAAATAATCTGCGAAAACAACGAGCACAACATCGAATTAAGCGACAACCGAGCAGCCCTATCTAAAGGACAACTCGGTTGCTGAAACTCGCATTTCTGTGCTATTTGGGTATAATACCTCGCCAATTAAATCTGATAGAGTAAAAGCATGACTCCTGAACGCCTCGAACGCATCACCAAGATGCTACAACACCGCCAGCCAGATCTTACTGTTTGTATGGAAGCCGTACATAAACCACACAACCTAGCGGCCGTAGTCAGAACCTGTGATGCCGTTGGTGTTAATAATGTTCATGCCGTTTGGTCATCGCGTCCGACAAAGGTTTCTGGCGGCACCGCCACAGGTAGCCAAAACTGGGTTAGCGTGCGCTCTCACAATACTATCGCCGATGCAATTAGAGAACTAAAAGCACAGGGTATGCAGGTACTGGCGACAAACTTGTCTAATAAAGCAGTCGATTTCCGTGAAATCGATTATACCAAGCCAACAGCTATTTTAATGGGTCAGGAAAAACTCGGTATCAGTGACGAAGCGCTGGCATTAGCAGATCAAGATATCATCATCCCTATGGTCGGCATGGTGCAGTCCTTAAATGTTTCCGTTGCCACAGCCGCCATTTTATATGAAGCGCAACGCCAGCGGGAAAATGCCGGTATGTACCAGGGCGAAAGCACACTTTCGGCTGAAGAGCAGCATAAGATCTTTTTTGAAGGCGGCCATCCTGTTTACGCCAAGGCGTGTCGTCGAAAGGGATTAGCTTACCCTCCACTGGATGGCGAAGGTCAGATAGTTGCAGAAGAGACATGGTGGGACGCACTGCGCAGCTCAAATTAAGCGTTAACGAGCAGTATAAAGCACGCAAACCTAGCATAATAAAAATCTTCTGATAATATATGTTTATATGTACAGTAGATTTTTGAGTGATTATGCGACTTGATAAGATCCCGGTTATCGAACTAAAAGGTGTTGGGGCCAAAATGGCTGAAAAATTGGCAAAACTGAACTTAGTGACAGTTCAGGACCTGCTATTTCACCTGCCCAGTAGATACCAGGATCGTACCACCATTTATCCAATCCAAGATCTACTTCCGGGTCTGCATGGCACCATAGAAGGCAATATTGTCAGTTGTGACGTCACGTTCGGTAAACGAAAAATCATGTCCTGTAAGGTCAATGATGGCACAGGGATCGTCACTTTACTGTTCTTTCACTTCAGCGCCGGGCAAAAAAATAGCATGGCAGAAGGAAAAACCATCAAAGCTTTTGGTGAATTTCGCCGCGGACGGTTTGGTTATGAGATTGTCCACCCGGAATACAAGCTAATAAACGGTCAAGCGACCGACATTACCGAAGAAACCCTTACCCCAGTCTATCCCTCTACGGATGGATTAAAGCAAATGACCTTGCGTAATCTAACCGATCAGGCATTACAACACCTGGCACAAGGTGCCCTCAAAGAATTATTACCGGAAGGTCTGTATGCCGGTCAGATAGAATTAAATCAAGCGATCACCCTATTACATCGGCCGACGCCAGATGTGTCGTTAGAATTATTAGAGTTGGGGCAACATCCTGCTCAGCAACGTCTGATCATTGAGGAACTGCTGGCACAAAATATTAGCATGCTGCAACTGCGCCAAAAGATGCAAACGCATCCGGCAATTGCCCATAAGCCGACGACGACACTGACAGATAAATTTTTAGCGCAGCTGCCATTTACACCGACCAACGCCCAGCAACGCGTCGTCGCCGAAATCCGACAAGACCTGCATAAAACGCACCCTATGATGCGGTTAGTTCAAGGGGACGTAGGTTCAGGTAAAACACTTGTCGCTGCACTAGCAGCCTTGCAGGCCATCGGTAATGGCTATCAGGTTGCCCTGATGGCACCCACTGAAATTTTAGCCGAGCAACATGCACTGAATTTCAAAGCCTGGTTTAACCCACTAGACATCAAGGTAGGTTGGTTATCAGGCAAACAAAAGGGCAAAGCCAGAGAAACCGAGCTGACCGGTATTGCCAGTGGGGCAACGCAAATGATTGTGGGCACCCACGCTATCTTCCAGGATGCGGTGAAATTCTTAAACCTGACCTTGGTGATCATTGATGAACAGCACCGGTTTGGTGTTGAACAACGCCTGGCGTTACGGGAAAAAGGCGCGCTCAGTGGTCTCTATCCACACCAGTTATTCATGACCGCCACCCCCATTCCGCGTACCTTAGCCATGACCGCTTATGCCGATCTCAATACCTCAGTGATCGACGAATTACCCCCCGGCAGAACCCCTATCACTACTGTCGCAATGCCTGACACAAAGCGCAGCCAAATCATAGAACGGGTAGAGCTGTCAGTTAAAAACGAAGGTCGCCAGGTTTATTGGGTATGTACCTTGATTGAAGAATCGGACGTACTCGAGGCGCAAGCAGCAGAAGATACCGCTACCGATTTACAAAACCAACTGCCGGATCTACGCATAGGACTGGTGCATGGCCGCATGAAGGCAATTGAAAAACAATATGTCATGAATGCATTCAAGCGCCAGGAGTTAGACCTGTTGGTTGCAACAACCGTGATTGAGGTCGGCGTGGATGTACCTAAT
This sequence comes from Moritella sp., assembly GCA_047628235.1. Lineage (GTDB taxonomy): Bacteria > Pseudomonadota > Gammaproteobacteria > Enterobacterales > Moritellaceae > Moritella. The sequence continues at coordinate 6,758 of JBLHPA010000039.1, read as the reverse complement.
GCCAGCTTAATGATCATCGAAAATCCGGAGCGTTTAGGCCTGGCGCAATTGCATCAGCTACGCGGCCGCGTCGGCCGTGGTCAGGTCGCCAGCCACTGCGTATTGTTATATCACGCCCCTCTGTCTGATTCTGGCAGCAAACGTTTATCAGTGCTGCGCGAAACGACCGATGGATTTAAGATTGCTCAGCGCGATCTGGAGATCCGCGGGCCCGGTGAAATGCTGGGTAATAAACAAACCGGGATTGCCGACCTAAAAGTTGCCGACCTGGTACGTGACCAGCACCTCATTCCCCTGGTACAAAATATTGCCCGCCATTTGCACCAGCATCATCCTGATAATGCCAACGCCATTACCCAACGCTGGATGGCCAATAAAGAGATTTACTCTAATGCTTGATCGACCACCGGGAGCACCACAAAGGTCCCCTGAAAAAGAGCCGCTAACTTTGGTCCACTATAAACATCAACATCGACTTCCAGCCTGGCATTACGGCCCGCTAACAGCGCCGTAAAGTCTCCCTTTATCCGGTACTTGTGAGCCACCGAAAAAGGTGCCAGATTGATCGGCCGCTTATAATTAATCGCACCTTTCGCCAACACAATGTTGCCAGCCAGTCCCTGTTCTTTTAACATTAACCAGACAAGACCCCAGCCAGTCAGGGTGGCCTGGCTGTAAATACTGCCGGCAAACATAGTTTCATTCACGTTTACATTCGCGTTAAGCGGGGCTGATGTTTCGAAACGCCACCCCGAATACTGCCGAATGTTTATCCCCATGTGATGACTTATTGGGATTTTAGCATTCCATTCATCCTGCAATTCAGCACACCAGTCTGGATGTCGAATGATCTTATCCATGGCGTTGACTTCTTTGATCATCTGGCGATGGCGTACGCCCTCAGAAACACGGCCACTACCAACCACAGAAAAACCACATTTTTCATAAAAGGGCACAGCGTCAAGCCGCGCATTCATCACTATACGTTCACTGCCGGCTTTATAAGCTTCATCTTCCAGTGCAGATATTAATAAACTCCCCAAGCCTTGCTTACGATAATCTGGGTTTACTGCCATGTAATGAATTTGCGACTCATTTGCTCCTTCCGTGTAGATACGACCACAAGCGATGGGGATACCACTGGCATCCAGAATCATCCGGTGTTCACTGTGTTCGTCATAGATATCTTTTTCTGACCCTTTTGGCCGTTGCAGCGGGGCGCGTAGCAAGGCCCAACGCAACTGATAATATTCTTCGAACTCCTGTTCAGTTTCAGGCGTATGAACTTGAAACATGCTATCTCCTTTTTATTATCATTAATGCCAACAGATAAACATACGGATGTTTACACTTGTAACCAGAAAGTGACTGGCCCATCATTAACGAGCGATACCTGCATATCTGCGGCAAAGCGTCCTGTTGCTGTTTTTATCTGCCTATTGTAGCACTGACTCACAAAGTATTCATACAGGTGGCTGGCATCGAGCGGTGCTGCTGCTGTGGAGAAACTTGGTCGGGTACCCGTATTGGTATCCGCCGCTAAGGTAAACTGAGAAACCACCAGCAACTCGCCAGTAATTTGTTGTACATTTAAATTCATTTTTCCGGCATCATCTTCAAAAACACGGTATGCCAGTAGTTTTTCACATAAGCGCTTCGCTTTCGCTTCTGTATCCCCTTTTTCAATGCCGAGTAACACTAATAAACCCCGATCAATTTTGCCAATTACTTCATTATCAACGCTAACATCAGCCTTGGAAACGCGTTGGATCAATGCAATCATGCCCTGCCTCAATATTATTATTTTAATAAAAATAGATAATACCGAAACTGGCTAGATTAATCACTTGGAAAGTCAAACTCGATAATGCCAGCCATCAGCTCGGTCGATTTACGCAAGGCGTCTATCATCCCAGGTTCACAATCAAAGTGGCCAGCGTAAGGCACGATGAATAGTTGCGCATGAGGTAACTGCTGACATAATTCATAAGCAGGCCCCAACGGATTAGATATATCAAACCGGCCATGTACCATAATAATCTGGAGATCATGCAGTGCAGAAAGGCACTCAAGAATATAATTGTCTGTGATAAAACAGGCGTGTGAAAAGTAATGGCACTGCAAGGTCGACATACTGAGGGCGATATCTGCGTCAATCAGATCTACTTTGCTACGAAATTCAGGGTGAGGGTTACCAATTTGAGCCTGCCATTCAATCCATGCCTTGGCGGCAGCCATCTTTTCGAGTTCATTATCACTGACTAATAACTGACTGTATGCAGAAAGAATAACATCAAAACTATTACCGTTTACCCGTTGCGTCAGCTGGCTAAAATGTTCCGGAAATAACTGTGCAGCCCCGCCGCTAGCCGACAACTGCCATGCTAAATCACGATTACGCGCCAGAAACGAACTATGCAGAATAATGCCCAGCACTCGATCTCGATTGGTGATGGCATACAACAGCGCTAATGTAGCGCCCCAGCCCTCCCCAAAGAGCACACAACGCTTAATATCGAGCAATGCAAGTATTGCGTTAATATCTTGCAGTAATGTTTGCGTGGTATTGTCATCAATACTGGCGTAGGGAGTAGATCGACCACAACCCCGCTGATCAAACAATATAATCCGATATATTTTGGGGTCAAACAATCGCCTGTCATCGGTTAAAATCCCCTTACCCGGCCCATCATGCAAAAAAAGGATGGGAATACCCGCCGGATTACCGACTTCTTCAATATAAATAGAGTGTAGCGATGTGACCTGCAAATGCTGCGCAGCATACTGCTGTATGGCGGGGTACAATCCTATCATAACAATATAAAACTCCAACTCCACACTGAATAAACGAGCCATTACAAAGCAAACTGATTACTGAGAGCGATAACCAGGATCCCAGCATCTAGCCTAGCTAACTTCCAGTCTAGCCTTGCTCTTGACCCTGCGTTTGTATTTGGTTTTTATCTTGCTGATTTTTCAGTTCAGCTGATGCCAGATTGATCTCTGTCAGCGATACGGTGATCTCAGCACCAACCAATACAATTAACCAACACAGATAAATCCAAACCAATAAGATAGGTATAGTTGCTAATGCACCATAAATCACTTCATAAGAGGGAAATTTAACCAAGTACCAGGTAAAAATACGCTTAATTAATTCAAACAAGGCTGCGCTTACACAAGCACCCACCAACGCATAACGCAAAGGCACTCTGCGGTGCGGGATAACCACGTACATAACAAATAAACCGAGCACGCCCAATGTTGCAGGCACGAGCTTTAACAGCGTAACACCACCGCTCGGTACACTGACAGTGGCCAAAAAAGACAACGACAACAAATAAGATGAAACCCCGAGACTGATTGCAATAAACAGCGGGCCAAATGTAAGGATCATCCAGTAGACTGAAAATGACATGAAAAAATGTCGCTCAATTTTACAGCGCCATATTTGATTGATTTGTTTATCGATAGTACTGATCAGTAATAATGCAACGATGAACAGTGCACCCAGACCAATTGAGGTCATCTTACCGGTATTAGAAACAAACTCCTGCAAATAGTTCTGCACTGTTCCTGTGGCATTGGGTAATAAATTATTATACAGAAATGTCTCGACGCTCTGCTGCCAGGTATCAAACATTGGAAAAGCCGACATCACTGAAAATACCACGGTGATCAGCGGCACCAGAGACAGCAGTGTGGTATAGGCGAGTGAACTGGCTACAACCGTAATACGATCATCTATAACACGTTTACTTAAGTGACGCAGAAAATAATAACAACGCGCTGCATAGCTTAAGGTTGCTGTTTTTAGACGAATGCCATGTAGCGCTAGCTGAACATGATTAGACTGCTTACTCACCGAATATCCCCTTCAGGGCCATGCGTTATAAATATAAAAAGGTAATACTTAACTTTAGTATATATACCCAAACCACTTCAAGATACAGGGTTCAGCGAGAATTCATTGGCTTTTAGGCAAGGCAGCCAAATGAATAAATAGTTATTCTATTTAGAGTTTGGCTAACGCAGTATAAAAACCAATGAAACTGGCCCTTCGGGAGCGTTTTTGGAAACATATTTTTTGTTCGAACTATATTCCCAAAAAAAGCTCTGAATCTTGCATCTTGAAGAGGCTTGGGTATAAGTATTACCTTTTTTGTCTGTTTGGAAAAGAGCATATACCTGATAATTTTAAATTTATACCCTCTTTTCTGATAAAATATATACCCGCTTTTCCGATAAATAGCTCAGCGGCATTCGAAATACAAATTAGAACATTTTTTTATAGTTAAAGGTAAGTTTGTAATCTGTCATCAGCTGATAACCGGTGAGATCTTCATAGACAGGTACATTAGCCCGTAACATCAGATTATGTCCGGAGCCAAATTTGTAACGCCCGGCAATACCCGCTGTAACCACCGTAGCTTCTCTTGCTTCTGGATCCAGGGAAGGGCTCATCATTAGCTTCATATCACTGTCTGCACCGCAGATATTATCATTATAAGCCAGATCTAAGATGGCAGATAAACTAAGTCGCTGAGTTGAAGCTTTCGTTAACCATGTCGATGCTGCATATTTATTACCTAAACGGTAATCTTCGCTATTATTTCCGATACGGATCGTGGCACGCCCCTGCACACCATACGCCCAGCTGCCGGCAAACATCTGCTGGTGGGAGATACTTGGCACAAAGTCATAAGTACCGCTGCCCAGCTGCATCGGATAACCGAGTTTTCCTTTATCCCCAGTTTCATCAATGCTGCCGGTTGGTAAACTGAAACCATAACTGATCACTAGGTTGTTAGCGCTATACCGGCTCAAATTATCAATAATGGAAATCTCAGTGTCGGTGATGCCTGATGATTCTCCACTCTGTATCGTCATGCCCATTTTTTTAAGCATTTCCATCGACATCTGTGAAGGTGCCATCCTAATAACCCGCAGCAAAAACATTGGCAGTACCGACTTTTTCGGTGCCATGTTTAATACCGTCCATGCTCATATTCATATAACCATAGGTGAACATTAAACCACCTTTTTGATGAGCATGCGCCTTCATGCATCTCATTGATAACAGTTATTTACAGCGATAAATATATACCATCACCATTCAAAATGCAGATATCAGCAAGTCGAGAAGTGACTAAATTAAAGGCAGGAAGTTGCTGATCGAAAATTACGTGGGGAAAAATGGATAAAAAAGGTGATACCTCAGCATCACCTTTTTATCTGCAATCAGGTTATTGAACAATAACCTCTGCTAAGCTTTTATTTCGCTGGACGACCAGCACGTTTACGTTCGTTTTCTGTAAGAAGTTTCTTACGGATACGAATGCTTAACGGTGTTACTTCTACTAACTCATCAGTATCGATGAACTCAAGCGCTTGCTCAAGAGTTAGGATGATTGCTGGTGAAAGCGTTTGTGCTTCATCAGTACCAGAAGAACGCACGTTAGTAAGCTGTTTACCACGAATACAGTTAACAGTTAAATCGTTAGAACGGTTATGAATACCAACAATTTGACCTTCGTATACTTCTGTAGCGTGACCTAAGAACAGACGACCACGATCTTGTAAGAAGAATAAAGAGTAAGTAACCGCTTTACCTGTTTGATTACAAACTAATACACCATTCTGACGCTGACCAATTGTACCGCCTTTATGGGGGCCGTAGTGATCGAAGCTATGGTATAGAAGACCAGAACCAGATGTAATTGTCATGAACTCAGTTTGGAAACCGATTAAACCACGGCTTGGGATGATAAAGTCTAAACGAACACGACCTTTACCATCTGGAGTCATGTTAGTTAGTTCCGCTTTACGGATGCCTAACTGTTCCATGATTGAACCTTGATGTTGATCTTCACAGTCAACAGTCAATGTTTCGATTGGCTCGTGTAATACGCCATCAATAACACGTTCGATAACTTCAGGACGAGATACTGCTAGCTCGAAACCTTCACGACGCATAGTTTCAATTAAGACACCTAGGTGAAGTTCTCCACGACCTGATACTTTGAATTTATCTGGATCAGCAGTTTCTTCTACTTTAAGTGCAACGTTATGTACTAGCTCTTTCTTTAAACGGTCAAGGATGTTACGTGATGTAACAAATTTACCTTCTTTACCACAGAATGGTGAGTTGTTTACTTGGAAAGTCATTGTTACAGTTGGTTCATCAACTGATAATGGTGGTAGCGCTTCAACATTGTTCACTGCACAGATAGTGTCAGAAATTTTAAGTTCGCCTAAGCCTGTAATTGCGATGATATCGCCAGCTTGACCTTCTGGAGTTTCAGTACGTTCAAGACCCATGTAGCCAAGTACTGTACCAACTTTACCGTTACGAACTTTGCCATCAGCACCAATAATGCTTACTTGCTGGTTCGGCTTAACCGTACCACGAGTAATACGACCAACACCGATTACACCAACGTATGAGTTGTGATCAAGTTGAGAAATTTGCATTTGGAATGCACCATCAGCGTCTGCTTTTGGTGGTTCAACAACGTCAACGATGGTTTGGAATAATACTTCCATGTTGTCTGTTAGTACTTCTGGGTCCATGGTCGCGAAACCATTTAGTGCAGAAGCGTATACAACAGTGAAGTCTAGTTGCTCATCCGTCGCACCTAGGTTATCAAATAGATCGAAGATTTGATCCATTACCCATTCAGGACGTGCGCCTGGACGGTCAATTTTGTTGATAACAACAATTGGTTTCAAACCTTGAGCAAATGCTTTTTGAGTTA
>JBLHPA010000038.1:0-21967 GCA_047628235.1 Moritella sp. | reverse complement strand
TTTAGCTTTATTCACCCACAGATGATGGTGCTTATTTACGCCCGGTTTCGAGTGACCGGATCAATGATAACTGGTCATCAACCCTCGGCGCGAATGTGTTTATGGGTAAGTCGAATACCAGCTTCTTCGGCCAATTTAAAGACGCCAGTAATCTGTACTGGTGAGTAAGATACAGTTATTAAGGGTATTAAAAATCATAGCTAATCCCCAGAGAAATAAGCTGTTGTTGGCTATCAAAAAAGTTAATGTTAGAGTTGTTCGTGCTATACAGATACAGGATATTTAACTTACTGTTGGCCAGTCGAAAGGGCTGGTCATAGGAGTAAATAAACATGTAACGAGTGACAGCATCTTGCTGTAGCTGACTGAAGATAGGGTTATCCTTCTCATATTCACGGTCTGTATAGGTCCCTTTCAGTGAGATAAAATGAGGGCCAAAAGAAGTAAATGCGCTCAAACTATAGTGATATTCGATAAAACTTTGACTATCCCCATCGGCATCGCTGCGGCCGTAATAAATACTCGGTTTGGTAAAGACCCCATATCCAAGCGGCATAAAACCGTCCACGCTCACACGCTGGTAATGGCTGTTACGGTTAAGCAGCGCTTGTTCCTGCGCGGTACAATCTCGACCATCGCATTTACCTGAGTTACCACTCTGCTCATCATCTAAGCTATAAAAACCATAGGCATACTTTACTGTAAGCGGCTTAAAACGATACGCCAGACGCACAGCGCGAGATTCAACGTCAGTTTCCTGCCGCGGGGCCCCCGTCAGGTAGGGATCGACCCAGGCATTTTTTAATACCGGAATATGCGGAATGTACGCCAACGTCAGCGCTTGCCACTCACTGAACTGATGGGTGATACCGAGTTCATACTGAAACGCACTGTTTAATATATTTGACTTACTTTGACCAACGAATAACTGTGTAGTTAAATCCGTAAAGGTGTAGTCGACACGGAAAAAAGGAAATGGCAGTACCTTTGTTTCTGTCGGTGCTAAACTGTTTTTCGAATTGTTCAGATCGGGAATCTGAGCGTTATCATCGCCGACACTGAGTTGGCTCTGGCTTTCTATTGCGCCAGCATTGAGACCGATAACCCCGCCAAACCCCGCTTTTTTGGCCAGTGGCTTGCCCGAACATGCACCGGAAAACAGCAACAGACCAGAAAACAGCAATATTACTGGAAAGGATAAGACTAAACGATTATTTTTACTCTGTATTTTACTCTTTGTTTTACTCTGTATTTCTATTTTACTTTCTACTTGACGACTTAGCAGTTGCATACCAGATTACTCAACTTTCCATGTGGTTAACCAAATGGTAACATAAAATGCAATACGAACAATACTCACTAACTCAGTGAGTTCACATTAAGTCTGCACACCATAAACGGCTAATTTAATAATATTGCAATAATTTAGGAAAAACTTAACTTAGCAATTTTAGCCATTCATGGTTTAATACCGACCGATGCTTCAATAAAGGATGACAGAGATGAGTATGCACAAAATTCTAGTTTTATTTGCCCATCCCGCTTTACAAAAATCCCTTGTAAATAAATCCTTATTCAATGAAATTCAAGATATCGAAGGCATAACTTGCCACGACTTATATGATATCTACCCGGATTCCTTTATTAATATTAAGCAAGAACAGCGGCTGCTATTACAGCACGACATTATTGTTTTTCAGTTCCCATTATATTGGTATTCCAGTCCTGCAATCCTGAAAGAATGGCAGGATCTGGTACTTGAGCACGGCTTTGCTTATGGCGAAGGAGGCGATAAACTCACCGGCAAGCGCTTTATGTTAGCGATCTCAACTGGCGGCAGCGAAAACTCCTATTCCAGTGATGGCTATAATGACCATGAGATTGATGATTTCTTGCTACCATTCTGTAAAATGAGCCAAATTTGTAACATGGAGTATCTTAATCCTTTCATCTTGCACGATATCCATAAACGCCACGAACCACAGCGCATTGCGCGTAAAGCGCAGCAGTATCGAGATCGTTTGCTTGTACTGCAGCAAGAGGGGATTTAGCCATGGAGCACGGTGTACTGTTCAATATTTTTATCTATCTGGCTGCGGGTGTCATTGCCGTACCCATCGCCAAACGTATCGGACTAGGCTCAGTGCTGGGTTATTTAATTGCCGGGGTGATTGTCGGTCCCTATGCCCTAAGCCTGATATCCCACCAGCAAGATGTGATGCATGTGGCCGAGTTTGGCGTGGTCATGATGCTATTTCTGGTCGGGTTAGAACTCAGGCCGGCCTTGCTGTGGAAGCTAAAAATGCCGATTTTAGGCACAGGCGGATTGCAGCTTTGCGCCACGACAGTGTGCATTTTCATTCTGCTGCAGATCGCTGGTCTGCCCTGGAAAACGGCCTTGGCGATCGGTTTAATTGTTGCGCTATCTTCCACTGCCATTGTGCTGCAAAATTTGCAAGAACGGGAGTTAATGAAAACAGAAGCCGGTAAAAATGCCTTTGCAGTATTACTGTTTCAAGATATGGCCGTGATCCCGATTTTGTCCCTATTACCGCTCTTGGTGATTAAGGATGCTGCCATTATCGAAACAGCTACCGCAAGCTGGCAAAGTGCCCTGATGATTGCGGGCGTCATTATTGGTATCATTATTGGCGGTCACTTCCTCGTGGTACCACTGCTGCATGTCATTGCCAGCTCTCGTTCACGGGAAATATTTATCGCTGCAGCGTTGGTATTAGTCGTCGGCACGGCACTGGCGATGGAAGCCGTTGGTTTGTCTGCAGCTTTGGGGACCTTTCTCGCCGGCGTAGTACTCGCCGACAGTGAATACCGCCATGAACTCGAGAGTGATATAGAACCGTTTAAGAGCCTACTCTTGGGGATCTTCTTCATCTCGGTCGGAGCCAGCATCGACTTTGCCCTGTTGCTGGAACAACCGGGGCTGGTTGCGCTGCTGGTAACCGGACTTATCGTCACCAAGTTTATCGTCTTATTTATCACCGGTATTATTTTCAAGATCCAGCGCAGTCAGAATTGGTTGTTTTCCTGTGCACTGGCTCAAGGCGGGGAATTTGCCTTCGTGCTAACGTCATTTGCCCTGCAGCGGCAGGTATTTGATAATGAAATTGCCAGCCTGCTGGTGCTCGTCGTCACACTGTCGATGGTGTTTACCCCTTTATTACTGATCATCAATGACAAGCTCATTGCCCCTACTTTCAAGATCAAAAAAACCGCGCCCAAAGAGCCACCTAAACACCAGATCCCCAAAAATGACAGCCCGGTGATCATTGCAGGATTCGGCGGGTTTGGTCAGGTGGTTGGTCGCTTGTTACATGGCTATCATATCGATACCACTATTTTAGAAAACGATGTGGGCCAGATTGAGTTATTGCAGCAATTTAAATATAAAGTGTTCTATGGTGATGCCGAACAGCTAAATCTGCTTCACGCTGCAGGTGCCGATACGGCGCGCTTATTTATCATCGCAGTGGAAAGTACCAGCAAGTCAAAGCGTATTTTAATTCGGGTGAAAAAACATTTCCCCCACCTAACGGTATTAGTGCGTGCAATTGACCGTAACCATGCACAACAATTAATTCGTTTAGGCGCTGATCATGTATTTCGTGATACTCTTGATTCCGGCATTAGTCTGGGAGTGGAAACACTAAAAGCATTAGGCATGCGAGCCAACCAGGCGCATCGTGCCGGACAAGTATTTCGCCGCCACGACGAAGAAGTACTGCATGACGAAGCAAGTCGCATGCACGAACATGAACCCCAATATGTTAACCGCAGCCTGACCGAACGCCAAATTTTGAAAAAACTGCTCGGTATGGATGCGTTAACGTATTATGACAACCTTAACGATGCCTGGTCGACTGAGGCGCACAGCAATGAGGAAAAAAATACCGTAGATAACCTGGCTGCGGCACATAAACACAATAAAACCAATGGCTAATATTTCCTTATGTTACCGAGTGCGAAGGTACTACTCATGGCCATTAAAAATGCCACTGCACGTAAACAGCCTGGTAGTTGCTGCCACCTTTGATTCGGCCAAACATAGAGCTCGATTCAAATATGCCTGAACGGTGATGGATACTGTAGCCCACCCAAGTTTTTGCCAATCGCTTGCTATCAAATAGATCACCCACATTAACATCAACTGAGAAATCGATGTAATTAAGCAATTTAGAGGGATTTTCATAGCCCCTCTTACTGTCCTCTCCAACCAGTTCAAACCCTTCAATATAGGTTACCTCAGACACATACGATAAGCCTTCAGCAAGGCCAAAACGCCAGCGCGGCCCCAACTCAAACGTATAAAAGACTTTAATCGCAATCACGCCCTCAGCAATGTCATGTTGTATATCCGAACTATAATGCCAAACAAACCCGGGCGTAAAATAGATATCTATCGGTAGCGTGAAAAGGCTGTCGGCCACCTGAGTACCATAAAATATCGAGCTCATCTGATTATTTTCCGGATCGCGCTCTGCATTAAATACTAAGACTTCACCAATATTTGACGGCGTTGCCCAGCCATGAGAAACCCGCAAAAATTCATCATTTTTCTTATCAAGTCTACTACTGGTATACTGGCTGTCCGGTGCAGGGTAAAAGCCGATGCCAAAGAAAGATTCCAGCTGATAGCGTTTTTCAACAGTACTCATATCGACAACATCGTCTTCCAGCCGTGTTCCGGCAAATTGACCAATTAAGTACAAATTGCTCGTAACATGATAGACGCCTTCAACTCCCCCTGTGGCAGAAACGCCAGCACCTGTACTGTCTTGATTAAAACCATAATAATAATTATTAAAATCGGTACTCTTCCACTGTAATTCAGCAAACGGCGTTAACTGCCAATTGCCATAGTTCCATTGATACCGCGCTCGGGTATAGGCATAAGCGCGTTTATAGTGGTCCGAAAGTAGCGCCACATCCGCTTCCCAGGGGCCATCAAAATAACGGTACTGCAGGCCAAAGTCGAAAGATTGACCATACACTTCATTTTGCATCTCTTTCGGGATATCAACAAAGCGGAATCGGGAATACACATTTACCTGATGATCTTGCGCTTTCCACAGGTGTATGCCCGCTTCCAGACCATGGATAAAACCATAATCATTTTCAAACGTGATCAACGGCAATATATCATAAACATCTTTATCGCCGCTGGTATCATCTGCTAGCCCATACGGAATAACGGCACGGCGCAGGCCAAATGCAATCCCCCAATCGGTTGCAGACAGTACAGGAGGTGATCCCATAATGAAGTCTGCTGAAGCGATTATCGATTCAGTTGTCTGAATTGTAGCTTTATCTGTACCTGCAACAGCGCCGGTAACTTCAGCACTAGCAGCACAAGAAATTAAATAACAGGCAAGACTCAGTGTAGTCAGAAAAGTGGGGGTCATTGCCATCGTCCTTGATTAAAGCGGCTAGTAATGTGCTGATTTTACTAAGCGTGATACATAACAGCAATACATACACCTAAATCACGTCAAAATACAAGTTTCATTGACGCTATAGTAATCAAAAAATATATAAAACAATTACTAGACGACCGGTCTACTATACTTTATGCTTACCTCACTGACATTGAAGCGAAACATAAATTACTCCACTGCTTAATGTTAAACCTGCATTGCAACTGCAAAGTTAGTGACTATTTGGGCTAATAACAAGACAATCAGTCACTGATTTGTGATGCAGGTAACCCCATTCAATACAAGGACTTAAAATGCCTCAGTCAGAAAATATCAATCGTCGTATCACCCTAGCCTCTCGTCCAGTAGGCGCGCCGACATCCGCGAATTTTCACTTAGAACAAGTCTCAATTCCAACGCCAAAAACCGGTGAACTATTACTGCGCACAGAATATTTATCACTCGACCCTTATATGCGTGGTCGCATGAGTGACCGCGCTTCTTACGCAGAACCCGTGGCGATTGATGCCACGATGGTAGGAGCAACAGTGTGCAAGGTGGTCGCGTCACAACATGCGGATTATCCGGTTGGCGAGTGGGTACTGGCCTACACTGGCTGGCAGGATTACGGTATTTCTAGCGGCGAAGGTTTGATCAAGTTAGGGACTGAGCCTACTAATCCTTCATACGCACTTGGTATTTTAGGTATGCCTGGCTTTACTGCTTATATGGGTCTGCTTGATATTGGCCAGCCCAAAGCCGGTGAAACCTTAGTGGTTGCCGCTGCGACAGGTCCTGTTGGGGCTACGGTTGGTCAGATTGGTAAACTAAAAGGTTGCCGTGTTGTCGGTGTCGCTGGCGGCACAGAAAAATGCAAATATGCCGAAGAAGTGCTTGGTTTTGATAAGTGCCTGGATCACAAGGCTGATGACTTTGCAGAGCAGCTTCAGGCCGCATGTCCGCAAGGTATCGATATCTATTTTGAGAATGTCGGCGGCAAGGTTTTTGATGCGGTACTCCCACAACTTAATACGGGTGCACGTGTGCCGCTATGTGGCCTAGTGTCTCAGTATAATGCCACCGAACTGCCTGGCGGACCGGACCGTTTGTCCTTATTGATGGCCACCCTGTTAACCAAACGTATTAAGATGCAGGGCTTCATTATTTTTGATGATTATGGCCACCGCTACAATGAATTTCTCACCGATATGATGGACTGGTTACAAGCCGGTAAGATCAAGTATCGCGAGCATATGGTTGACGGGTTAGAGAATGCGCCAGCCGCCTTTATTGGCCTGCTACAGGGTGAAAATTTCGGTAAACTTGCCATTAAAGTTGCCAAATAGAAAGGCAAATAGAAAGGCAAATAGCAGCTAACGTTTACTGGATTAAAACAAGATTCAAAATAACAGAGAGTAGTAAAATTATGATCAAGTTACATCATTTAAATAAGTCACGCTCTAAACGCATCATCTGGTTGCTGGAAGAACTGGGGGTTGACTACGAAGTTGTTGCTTACCAGCGTGACAGTCAAACATTCTTGGCACCGGCTGAACTCAAAGCGATCCATCCTTTGGGAAAATCCCCTGTCATTGAAGACGACGGCTTAGTGATTGCAGAATCGGGGGCTATCACTGAATATCTGATTAATAAGTATGCTGCCGATAGATTAGCACCCAAGCAGTGGTCAAAAGAATATGTCAGCTATTCACAATGGCTGCACTTTGCTGAAAGTTCAGCGATTTTACCGCTGTTATTGAAGATGTTTATCGACAGAGATGGTTGTGAAACGAATTATATCTCCGGGTATGCTGATGCAGAAATCGGTAAAGTGATCAGTTACCTCGATGCATCATTGCAAGACAAAACCTACCTAGTGGCTGAACAGCTATCAGGCGCAGATATTATGATGTCATTTATTGTTGAGATCTTAGCAAACAATAAGGTATTAGATAACTTTGCTAACCTTGCCCGTTACGCCAAACAGTTGCATAGTCACGACAGTTTAACGAAAGCTGAGCAGATTGAAGCTAAATACGATGCTGCAACGGCCTAATTAATCGCACACGAGTTGCATGAATGTTAAAGCCGCTGAGGTGTTTTTACTTCAGCGGTTTTCGTTATATCAAGCCCAAAAACCAGCCAATCGCTCTACAGTCCAATACATCGCAATTACACCCATCAAATAAGCCATTGATCGTTCGAATACCATTACATCATGTTCATTCGCCCGCGTTTCAAACGTGAACAGGGTGAATTTTTGCATTCTTATTATTAACCAGACGATGACTGACAGCGCCGCTATAAATAGAATCTGACCAATTTCAACGCCCAGATTAAAAGCCACTAAAGCTTGCAGATACCACGATGGAAAAGCGCCAAGTAATCGTTGAATATGAACCAGTACATCTGTGTCTAACCGTTCTTACCCACGAATGTTGATTTTAATGCCTGCCAGTCCACCAGCACGACCGATAGTACTACGTTCAATAATTGCCGCAGAAACAAGCCTTGAACGAACTGAGGATATTTTATTACAGTCTCAGGAAAATTAACATAAAGACTTAAACGCGTATTTTCATCTTTAGCAAGCACCTTCCAAAGCATATCGTGAACAAAAGAATCGGTTTGCGTTAATTCTTAATAGCCCGGACGATATTCGTCAGCGTGTGTACTTTGAATAGTAAAAACAGACATTGCAGCAAAAAAATAGCCAAGAACAAACGCATTATTTATCCGCCTTGGCAACATTGACTACATAGCGCTTAAGAAAATGCTGATAAAGTTGCTCATTGATTTGTTTCCTTTTTTCGGACCGGCAATCACGTTCAACAGATCGTCCAACTTGCCAAGTTTTGCAATCCCCCTTTCAATACGCCTAGAAATATATACCCAATGTAAACCAAAGATGCCACATCTGTAGCACCGTCGGTTGTCCTTGTTTCAAGTGATTTTTCGAGTCTTTTTATGTCTGTACTTAGCGCTTCACCGTGCTGCTTGGGATCTAAATAAACGTGCTTAACTCAGACAATCGAACCGATTTCACCTTGGATACACAGCATACCTATACAAACCTAATCGATCTCGGTGGCGAATGGCAGTTTGAATTGTTACTGGGTAGCTGGGAATTGGATACGCAGAAAATAGAAATGGCTGACCTTATGGTTGTAAAACAGACATTTCCTGATGATGGGGGTTTAAATCAATATGAGTTCAACATCCAGGGTACTGTTCTGACGTAGTTATGCCCTGAGATCTCGAAATTACTTTTATCTTCAGTACTTTATTTTTTTGTGTGATAAAGTACTGCCGTTTTTCAATATTCCACAGCTTTTAGCCATCGCGTATAGTGCGACTGTTAAGCTCAATAGATACTCACCAGTGAAATGTAATTTATTATTAGAATGGATCTAAAATGCTTGAGTTAGATATCCGCACTTTATACGTTGTAATGGCTCTCATCTCGATTGGTTCTACTGTCGCTTTGATTTCGCTGTGGCGATCGCAGTCTCGGCGTAACGGCGCTGGTTTCTGGGCTACGGGCATGTCCTGCATTACCGTAGCCAATATCTTAATTTCGGGGCGAGGAAGCCTTTCCGACTTACTTTCTATCGTTATAGCTAATTCGCTTTATGTGGTTGGATTTCTACTTATCTTACGGGGGATTCGTGTTTTTTCTGGTCGTCCTCCATTACTGTTTTTTGATTTTATGTTGCCTCCCATAGCTGCTGCACTCTTCTATTATTTCAGCTATGTCGAGCAAAATATAACGATCAGAATAGCCGTTGCATCAATAACCTATATGATCACTTGCTTTGCTATTGCCGTCACTTTGTTGCGTGATAAAAATGCACCTTGGCGAACCGCCGGATTCACAGTGGTCACGGTGTTTGGTTTATTTGGTATTTTCCATGGCATTAGAGGCGTAATAGCGCTGCTATCTCCTTTTGAATATAGTTTGATGCATACTAATGTTTCTTCATCATTAGCAGCTTTAGGCGGTATTTTTATCCTTTGGGGGAGTGTTATCACGCTTATCTTGCTGACTCGCGCAACCTTAGAATCCGAACTTCGAATTACTTCTCTTGCCGTTAACCAATCAGCTTCATCAATAATTATTACCGATACAACGGGATCTATTGAATATGTCAATCCGGCCTTTACGGAAAAAACAGGGTATTTCCTAGAAGAGCTGATTGGAAAAACCCCTCGTGTTTTACGTTCTGGAGAAACAACCCCTGAAGAGTACGCGACGCTTTGGAAAGCGCTGTCTGACGGAGACAGTTGGCGGGGGGAATTTCATAACCGTAAAAAGAATGGTGAACTATTTTGGGAAATTGCATCGATAGCACCAGTCAAACAAAAGAATGGAAAGATTAGTCATTATGTTGCGGTGAAGGAAGATATCACCGCCCTGAAGAATGCCGAGAAACGCATACTCCATATGGCTAATCATGATGCTCTAACAGGCCTACCTACGCGGCGGCTTTCTATGGATTGTCTGGTGAACAACTTAGCAATTGCGAGGCAGAACAACACAAAGGCGGCAGTTCTATTTGTTGATATTGATGGCTTTAAGAGAGTTAATGATACTTTAGGACATGATGCTGGTGATCATGTTCTAAAGGAAACCGCAGTACGGCTTGGTTCCTGTGTTCGGGAGATTGATACAGTAGCCCGTGTTGGTGGTGACGAATTCTGGGTTCTACTGACGAATATGTCGGACAAAAACAGTATTATAACTATCGCAGAAAAGCTGATTAAAGCGGTGGGCACCCCCTATAAATGGGAGCGAAAGCAGGTAAAGATTGGTGCTAGCATAGGTATTGCTTTATACCCTGATCATGGAGTAAGTCCTCAGGAACTAGTCAATTTGGCAGACCAAATGATGTACGAAATAAAACGCCAAGGGAAAAATAATTATGCGTTCGCAGAGGCAATTACCGCACCGAATTCTAACGAAATTATGTAACAGCATATTGCGTTAAACACCAATTGAAGTGGCTTAGAGCGATCACGCTAAGCCATTGATGGTCAGGACTTAAAAGTATCATTAAGATTAACGCTCAAGTTCATAGCAAATCAACAGGTAAGGATAAGAAAAAAAAAAGAACATGGCGGGCTGGATGATGAATATCGCTCAACGCTGTTAGAGTCTGGGATTAGAATTCGATAACCCTGCCTATTTAGTCCAGTCCAGCAAATCGTACTTGATAATAATTCTCATTCATATTAATATAGCGTTAATTAATCCTATATGAGCATTGTATGTATGTACGTATGTATTTGTCACGGTATTACCGATAAAACCTTAGTAAAAACCATTGAAAATGGTGCGACAACCATGAAAAAATTAAGCTCAGAGCTAGGTGTCGGCAGTCAATGTGGCAAGTGTTGTCAGTGCACAAAAAAAATATTAAATCAAACTCTGATTAAACTATCACAA
Source organism: Moritella sp. (assembly GCA_047628235.1). Taxonomy (GTDB): domain Bacteria; phylum Pseudomonadota; class Gammaproteobacteria; order Enterobacterales; family Moritellaceae; genus Moritella. Next base: position 11,089 of record JBLHPA010000038.1, on the reverse strand, counting down.
CAGCAGCCACAGGTCGCATAGCTACATTTTAGATTGTAAATAGTTATCTATACCCTCATGACCGATCAGGTATTGCTGACTCTCGATCCAGTCAATTTGCTCTTCAACGTCTTCTAAGATCTCAGTGGCTATATCACGACTGACAAAATCCTGATTTTTTTCACATTCTTCAATCAAAGTTTGCAATACTACGCGAATACTCAACTCAAGCTCAATATTCAGCTGCAACATTTCTACTGCCTCTTCGCCGATCGCCAAACGACCTAAGTCCTGTAAATTAGGGAGTCCCTGCAAAAATAAAATACGATTAATTAATTTATCAGCTTGCTTCATCTTTAAAATTGACTGCTTGTAATCCGCCTTATCCAATCCCTCCAAGCCCCAATTTTTATACATTCTAGCGTGTAAGAAGTATTGATTGATCGCAACCAGTTTACAACTTAACGCCTTATTTAATAAAATAATGATATTTGTATTGCCTTGCATAACCGACTCCTGAACGATGAATGTCATAACACGATGGATGTGGTAATACGATAATAATTAACCGCCCATATGTGATTGGATATAATTGGACAAACTGATTTTCTTAATCAATCCCAGCTGCTGTTCTAACCAGTAAACATGATCTTCTTCAGTATCAGCCAGTAATGGCAACAATACTGCCCTAGTTTGATAATCACCTTCCTCTTCACACACTTTAATGCTAGCACGTAATCCGTCAACAACTTCCATTTCTAGTACCAGATCATTAGCCAGCATACTCGGCACATCACTGCCGATTAATAAATCTCGGCGATCTTTTAAATTTGGCGTTCCCTCAAGAAATAAAATACGTTTAATGAGCGCATCAGCATGCGTAATCTCTTCTTGCATTTCATGGTTGATACGTTCATATAATTTTTCTAATCCCCAATCCTGATACATACGAGAATGAGTAAAGTACTGATCAATTGCCGCTAATTCATTGTGCAATAATCCATTAAGGGTTGCGATAACCTTCGTATCACCTTTCATAATCAACTCCAATAAGCATATACATGTAGTAGAACAAAGCTTAGATAACAATCTCAGTTTTACCATTAAAAGCTGAGGGATCACCACGGAAATCACAAATTAACCATCCGTATAACGAGGTTAGGTAATTCATTCAAAACCCAAATAATAACGTCATCATCGGCGTTGTATCGCTCGACATCAATGACTTATCTACCCAGATAAACAAGTGATAGGGTTCGCGTGGGCTGTTGTGATATGGAAAATAAATAAGCATACATGACAGTAGAGTAGTTAATCTAACTCACAATAGGGCAGAAACGGCTTAGCAGTATTGTTCGCCATTTTGCATGGCTTACTTTCAAACATAGAGATTCTTTTCACAACGGTGGTAGCGGCCATAATGACAAAGCCCGCGCTTCATAAATACCAGCTGTACGGTATAATCCGACTTGGGCCCTACCGGATCGCGTCAGTTATCAAACACAATTAGCGACTTATCGCCATTGATTGTATACTCGATTGGAAATCCCAAAAGTGACATTTGTATGCCGAAGAAAAAAGTCTTGATCTTGTTTGCTCATCCGTCTCAACATCGCTCAGAAGTGAATACACCGCTGTTTAAACAAGCACAAGACATAGACGGTGTTACGGCGGTCGATCTGTATTACGAGTACCCTACTTTTCATATTGATATAGACAAAGAGCAGCAACGCCTGCTCAACCATGATGTGATCATTTTTCAGTTCCCGTTGTATTGGTATTCAACCCCTGCCATTTTAAAAGAATGGCAAGATCTGGTGCTCGAATATGGCTTTGCCTATGGCAACGATGCCAATGCACTCCATGGCAAAACATTATTCTGTTCGCTCACTGCGGGCGGAAAAGCCGATGCTTATCAATCTGACGGTTACAATCATTTCACCATCCGCGAGCTGTTATATCCCATTGAACAAATGGCGTCACTGACGGGCATGACTTATCTCGCGCCGCTGACGTTATTTGGGGCGAGAACCGCGAATGAAACGGGTCGCCTTAAACAGCACACCGCGCAATGGCAGACGTTACTTGAAGCGTTAGTCGATGACAGAGTCGATCTTGTCAGAGCCAATCAGGTCGAAAAACTCAACCACTACTTTGATGAGATCATTAAATAAGGATTAACGGATGACAGGGTATTTTCTACAAGCCTTTATCTACCTCGCCGCCGCTGTGATTGCTGTGCCTATCGCTAAACGGTTGGGGTTAGGATCGGTATTGGGTTATCTCATCGCTGGCGTGGTCATTGGTCCTGTTATTGGCTTAGTCGGTGAAGAGACCACAAGCATTCAACACTTTGCTGAATTTGGCGTGGTGATGATGCTATTTTTGGTGGGTTTAGAACTTGAGCCTAAAATGCTCTGGGCAATGCGCAACCGACTAATGGGGTTAGGCGGTTTGCAAGTGGGGGGAACCACTGCGATTGTCATGGGGATCGCACTCTACTTCGGCCAGCCCTGGACCATTGCGTTAACCATCGGTCTGATCTTTGCACTTTCTTCGACGGCAATCGTATTACAAACCTTCAATGAGAAAGGATTAAGTAAAACAGAAGGTGGTAAAAATGCCTTCTCGGTGCTCCTTTTCCAGGATATTGCTGTTATCCCCATGCTGGCCTTTATACCACTGTTGGCTTTACCTGAATTAATTGAGAAAGCACAGCATGCTGTGGTCTCTGCCGCTGAACATCATGATGAGCTGAGCCTTGTTGCTGGTTTGCAAGGCTGGGTTTATGGCTTGGTGATCACGGCGTCTATTGCCATCGTTGTAGTTGGCGGGCATTTACTCAGTCGACCATTGTTCCGATTTGTGGCCAGTTCCGGTTTGCGTGAGATCTTTACCGCAACGGCGCTAATGCTGGTGATTGGTATTGCGGCCTTAATGAGTTTGGTCGGGCTTTCTCCGGCACTCGGCACATTTCTTGCGGGTGTGGTGCTAGCTAATAGTGAGTTTCGCCATGAGCTTGAATCCAACATTGATCCCTTTAAAGGCCTGTTACTCGGGTTGTTTTTTATTACGGTGGGTGCCGGAATCAACTTTGCTATCTTGCTGAATGATGTCACCCTTATCATTGGGTTAACCGTTGGGGTGATGCTGCTGAAGGCGCTGGTCCTTTATGTGTTAGCTCGGATATTTCGCATTAAAAACAGTGACCGTTGGCTGTTCACGTTAAGTTTGGCGCAAGCGGGTGAGTTTGGATTTGTACTGTTAAGTTTCTCGGTTCAAAACCACGTATTGCCTACCGACATTGCCCAGGTATTATCACTGGTTGTAGCCCTTTCTATGTTCTTAACGCCGGGTTTATTTATTTTATTCGATAAAGTGATCCTGCCGCGGTTTGAACAGGCATCGAATGAGCGAGAAGCGGACAACATCGATGAAAAAGGAACTGTTATTATTGCCGGTATTGGACGTTTTGGTCAGATAGTTAACCGTCTTTTGGTTTCTAATGGCATTAAAACCGTAGTACTGGATCATCAAGCGGATCAAGTTGACCTGCTGCGTAAAATCAATACGAAAGCGTATTTTGGGGATGCAACGCGGCCAGACCTTCTGCACACGGCGGGCATTGAAGAAGCCGCTATGCTAGTGGTCGCCATTGATAATCCAGAAAACAGCGTTGAACTGGTTAAATATGTAAAACATACCTACCCGCACGTTAAGATCCTGGCGCGCGCGTTTGACCGGGGACATCGTTACCGTTTACGTGCGGTTGGTGCTGACTATATTGAATCTGAAACTTATCATTCTGCGTTAGAAATTGGCGCCGAGGCAATGCGTAGCTTGGGCCATCACCCGTTCTTTGTTGAACAGCAAAAAACCACTTATACCCGTATGGAAAAACAACAATCTGATAAGCTTTATCAGGCCTGGGCAGATAGATCGGAAAGCGAACGTTTCGATAATAATTACCGTAAACTGTTCATGGAATTAGAAGACAATATCAAACACGCAATGAGTAATGATCGCTCACATAAACACAGCGGTTCTGAACGTGGCTGGACGCCGCCACCGAAGGGTTACGATGAATATAAAGAGGATGAGTCTTTAGCTGATGATCAATAGCCTGACACACAGTTCAATGTTTCCACATTTTTATACGCCTCTCAGGTAAGCATCCCCACCTTTGTGGTGATTTATTTATGCATTACCCTACATTTAAACTGTATTTGTGTATAAACATAATGAAATTGAATCATTTTACATTTCTTATAACATTGATTTAAAAGTAAATGTATTTATAAACACTAATTTTGTATACATTTTATCATTTCATCAAATGCGTGATCAAGATCACATAAATATGGCGTTGGGAGGAGTACTTTGAGCTGCATCACGTTTAGGAGATGACAAATATGACCGCATCTAAAAATTTTCTGAGAGATTTATTGGGATTGGTTTTACTAATTTCAGCTGTTTTCGCTGCGCTTAGTGTTCTGTTGGATTTTTTGGCGTTAATTGCCTATTTAAATCATGAGGACACTACAGCAACGATGTTCTTCCATGAATCATTCTACTTACTTACTTTTTTGGTTCCAGCCTATTTTATAGGGAAACTAATTAACCGCCCAAATTGGGTTGCAGTTGCTCAAGAATATCAGTTAATTAAGAATAAAAATGAACGAAACTAATATTTAACGATTAAGGCACTTACACCTTGCTATGGTCAACTTAAATCGGACACTTGTAATACCGAAGGACCTGACGATAAGCAATAGCCCGACACCGTTCAGGCTATTGGTTTTTGCTATAAGTTTTTCAGGTAAGCCGCGCCGCCTGATGCGCACTAATGCGTGCGGGTGTTCGGGAAAATAATGTTCGACTCGCCGCCCCTACCCCATATACTGCGGGCGCAAATTCAACCACGTTAAGATAAATCTCTAAAATTCTGCGTTTCGGCAAAAACACCTCTATCAAGGTCGTGAAGTATGCTTCGACCCCTTTCCTAAATAGACTGCGCCCGGGCCACAAATAGAGATTTTTAGCCAGTTGTTGGCTAATGGTACTCGCTCCGCGCGTTTGTTTACGCTTTTCCGTTAAGGCTTTTTGCAGAGCGTCAAAATCAAAACCGTAATGGTCGGGAAATTTCTGATCTTCCGATGCCACGATCGCAATTGGCAGCGTTTTAGCAATGTTGTCGTAGGGCAATCCCAGCAGCCACATTACCTTATTTTTGCTCGTTATTAAAAAAATCCGTTAACGAAAATAATGTTTTTTGATTGATTAAATTAATATTATTGGCCGAATTTTCAGGTAAACCATCCCCGGGTATCTCAGATGTTGAGAGACAAATTAAGCAGCCTTTAGGTAAATCTTGGCTGGTTAACATGTTAGCAATAGAAAGCAGATAGTTTCTGATGCGCTCTTTTAGCTTTGCTTCTGTTTTAAATAACTCAGCCGAATGCACTGTTCCGTGTTTCGTTAAATAAAATGCAATCACTTGATCAAATAATGATTCTTTATTCCCAAATGTAGCATACAGGCTGGATTTATTAATACCCATAGCGCGAGTTAAATCTGTTAGCGAGGTACCTGGGTACCCATTTTTCCAAAATACCCACATGGCTATTTCAAGTGCACTGTCTTTATCAAAACTTCGATTTCGGCCTACCGTCATACTCATTTCCACATTCAAATAATTTACGCTTGCAACTCTGAACCGTTCGGTATAAATCGCCATCGGTTTTACAATCACTCTAAGCCGCTTATGCCCCCATAGCTTATTGATCCAATATTAAAAAGCATTAGAAATCAGCTTTCAATTAGAATAAACACGAAAGGGAGATTCACCAAGACAGTGCAAAATCATCTTAGTGAAATGCGGGATATTTAAAGGATTAAACTTTAATAAATAAGGCGTTAGGAACTCATCATGCTATATTTGAAATATTATTAGTATGCGGGTTAATGAAAACGCTTACTTTTAATGTAATACATGTTACTTTAGAGTATAAAATCTAAATTTAGTGCGTGAACTTATGTGGTCACTCTATGATTCAATGGTTAAATACTTTAAAAAAATAAGTCATATAGATATAACTGACATATTAAATACCAACAAAAAACGTCAATTAAAATCACAGGCATTAAAAGAAAAGTTAGACTTTGCATTTACACAGCGACAAGATAGTTCCAACGAAGGCTAACAACTATTATTTTACGCTTGAGCTCGCGATGGCATATATTACAGTATTTTAGTTATTCACACTTTTGTGAATAACTATCTAACTGACCTACCTAGAAAATGACAATTTATCAATTAACGCTATGGGTACTGTAATGGTCAATGAAACTAGAAAAAATATAGAAAAATTATTGGAAAAGGGAATAGATGGCAAGGAAGATTTAACTCACTGGAAAATGATACATGCTATCAAGTTGACTCTTTGTGATTTTGAAAAAAAAATAGCGGAATCTAAAAATGGAAAGAAAGAAATTGAACAGCTAATTATCCAAATGGAAATGATTGTTGAGAAGCTATCTGAAAGAACTGCAGGACATAGTTAGTTTGGCTACAAACTAAAAGGATAATAATAGATGCTGTGCCATAACGCATATTATGTGAAATCTAGCGAGAGGGATATAAGCTAAACCCCTCCAATTACACTACAAAATCTAATGAGTATTACTAGTGGTAGTACAATAACCCTAAGCCGAATTTGCCCCATTCCTTAGAGCAAAAAATCATTCGTATACTGCTAATGTAAATTAGTGATACATGGACTCATGTGATATGGCAGAAGTTCGACGTTCACTTTCCCCCGAGCGTGAAAACAACGTTAGCCCTTGCATATGTAGAAGGGGGTAACCCTGATCCACGAGATACATCTGCAATATCCATAAAATTAACCATTGACTTAAAGTCAGCTTCAAGTTGTATCATGTTTACTGATTTAACACATTCGAGACAAAACACAATAAAAGGAGGATCGAATGGAAACATTAATTTGGCTAAAAGCGATTTGGGTTGGTATTGGTGCCACGTTAATCATGGATTTATGGGCTTTGTTACAAAAAAGGTTATTTGGTATTCCATCTCTTGATTATGCACTTGTAGCACGTTGGGTGCTCTTAATTCCAAGTGGGCAGCGAGATCCCTTCACTTCCCCTACAAAATCTAATGAGTATGACTATCGGAGAGCAATAACGCTAAAAAACGCCTGTCCGAAAATGAGTTAGAACAGGGCAATCCCTCGTTAGCATTGAAAAGAACCCCTACCAGATTAAGCCACTTAGTCCTCAACATGAACCAGCTGCTGCAACGCTAACTGCTGTATTTTAGTCAGCTTGCTCACCACCAGTTCATAGGATTGGTCAGCCAGATCTTGTAACATGCCCGAGGGTACATCCCTGTCGAGCGTGACAGTGATCCAATGTCTTTTGTTCATGTGGTAACCGGGAATAATAGCGCTAAATTGATCCACCAGCACTTCACCGTTAGCGGGTAATACTTTGAGTGTGACGCTTGGCTCGGCATCCAGCTGCGATACCAGCGCAAACATTTTTCCCATCACCTTATGCACCAGAGCTTCCGGGCCAAACGGATAACTCGCCTCGGCCCCTTTCAGATTATTAAGGTAATGTTCCAGTTCTGCTTTGTGCATCTACACTTCCTATTACATTGATTTAAAAACAAGTATCACACTAAATAGCCAGCGCAATACCCGCTTTTATTATTTAGCAATCATAAACATAAGATTAATGACATCCGCCATGGCGTGTTAGCACCTGAATTATCAATAACATTTATTGGCGGTAAATGGTTAACGCCACGAATAGCTTTTTCTATTACAGGCACTTCATAAAACTCATAGTGCTCTTTATCCACAATTATTGTCAAATAGCCTCGTAGCTTATCTTCAGGAACCTCATTGTATAAATCACCATCCCAAACCTTTAATTTACTCGTACCAAAACCATTTGAATATTTGATTGATTGATACAATTCCTGAATGATACTTTCAGCTTTTTTATCTGAATTACTGCTCCCGCAAACAAACAAATCTACATCGGTCTTTGATGCATTTTCAAGCGTTGGGTTACTTAATGTTATTGACTCACCGCTTTGAATAAATGGTTGCATTTGAGGAGGCGATTTTGGCGTATCACCACTAAAGTAAGTAGCCAGCCCTTCCTTAGTTGAATGGCTACTGATTAAGTCCGCATCCACTAAAAAACGAAGTGATTCACGCCTTAACTCGACTGTTGTAGACGACAGTGCACCTAACACAAGCTGAGAATCTAATTTTGCTCTTTCTAGGTTTAAATCAGCGACACCTTTTACAGCAGTACCAAAAATTGCTAATAAACCTGTTATTACCGCAATCCATATCCCTTTTGATGTATCGCTACTCATGCTCTTTCCTCCCTGTTAAACAGCTTAATAATCAGTGCACCTCAGCTCAGGCATGGCGATCTATCAGCCATTGCTCAATAACCTTGTTTTTAATCGGCTTCGTTGATTCAACCTTAGCGACATCGTAAATTTTTGACTCCGTGCTTTCCAAATCATCATCCAGCTGACGAAATTCTTTTTTTATTTGAATCAACTCTTTCGCTGCTGTAACAGCGTCCTTTTTAATCGTAAAATCTTGTGACTTTAGCTGCATCCGACCGCCAAAATAGAAACCGATAATCACACTCAAAAGAGCCCAATATCCCGGAGGCATTAGATCATATGCTTTTGCTATTTCAATAAAGCGCGCAGGATCAAACGGTGCCAAAACAAAAAAACTTATTATTGCGATAGTTAATAGTGGTCTTGGTAAGCGATTTAGACCATCTACAAATGAATCCCACCACGTACGGTTTTCTCTAGTATGAAACTCCGTTGAAAATTGGTTTAGAGAAGCCATATCCCTGTCAATATCGGCTATTTGTTGGTCATGCTTTCGCTGGCCTTTATTCTCTTTGTTCTCAACAAACACTTCTGCAACACCTTTTCCACCTTTAAGTATGTCACCGATAAAATTCCACCAAGCCATCACACGGTCTCCTTTTCAAATTCGTTTACACGGTTCATCCATCCTTTGAGAAACACTTTTTGAGAAGGGCGCGAATGGGCGATCATCAAATAGAAGTTTTTTCTCTCTTCTATCAACGCTTCAAGAAAAGTTTCCCCCATTTCATTAAAAGCCCACTCTTGCGCTCGTCGAGTATTGGGTCCCATTGCACCGTCCTCTGTCAGAGCGGATCCGTAACCCGCTTGATTGCAAACACTTTGCACAAACTTGATTGCGCGTCGAGGGCCATGATTTACTGCAGAGTCAAAAATAAAAGGTTGGATGGCTGCAACGAGTGAATCAATACTTGGTCCATAGTAGTAATTTCTTTTATATATTTCTTCGGCAACCTCTATGGATAAAGCTTTGACTTCTATCGTCGTTGCCGCGTGTCCATAATACTTTGAGAGTGTTTTTTGGGTTATGCCATATTTTGTAGGACCGCCTCTATCATCAGGGTGATCGACAAATCCTCCCTCTCGATTCAGTACATCCTGTATCATTCCATCAATTGATTTCATAAAATCTCCTTTTTAATAAAGACGCCTAATTTATTCATTGATTTTTTGATCTAACGTGCTTTTTGCGTTCCGCTGAAAAAGGCTTGTGCATGGCCTAGGTGAACCCCTTCAGGGAATTAACATTTAAACAACATATAATTATTAAACGCTAACTACTAGCGAATGGCAAGGGCTTATCCGCGAGGATTGGTCAGGAGAAAGGCATTAGCAAATTTTCGAGTCGATAAACAAGGACATCCTATGAGGCGTAGGCTAGAGGCAAGCAGGCACAAAACTTGTAGCATTGAAAAGTGCAACATTCCCGAGGGTACATCCCTGTCGAGCGTGACCGAGAACCAGTGTCTTTTGTTCATGTGGTACCGAGAATAATCGCGCTAAATTAATGCAAATACATTGCTGTGTCAATCCATTGTAAACACCAAAAAATAGCGCGCAGCCAGCGGCGTTATTCATCTACTTAAGCCATGACTGATGAGCGAGCAACAAATAAGCTTAGTGTTATATGATAACATTATGCTTGCCTCCAGTTAGTGTTATGTTATAACATAACTAAATTAAGTAATTGAAATAATAAGTCATCATAAAATGCATAAACACATCGCCTCCATAACAGACACATCAGCAAGCAAAGACAGCGACGTAGCCACCAACTCAGCATCGGGCTGGGCACTGCCGTCACTGTTACTCAGTAGTCTAACGACCCGAGCTTTGATTGCGCTAACCATTATCGGTCTGCTCTGGTTCGTCTTATTACGTTTACTCGGGTAGCTTGCAGATGATCCATATTAATGATTTAACAGTGCATTATCGGCACAGCCTGGCGTTGAGCCATATCACCACCAATATTGCTGACGGTGATTTAGTGGCGATTGTCGGCGCGAATGGCGCGGGTAAATCAACCTTACTCAAGAGCATCATGCAGCAGCTTAAGGCGAGTTCGGGCCATATCGACCTCGGCGATTTAGGTTTAAACAATATTGCTTATCTGCCACAAAGCAGCCAAATAGATCGCTCATTTCCAATCACCGTCAGCGAGTTTGTGTCTGCTGGCGCTTGGCAGCGAACCAGTTTTTGGCGGGCATTTAGTCGTCAAGAACAGCGCTTATTGCAGCAAGCATTGGCTAAAGTGAACTTAAACGGCATGGCCAGCCGCCAGATTAGTCAGCTGTCAGGCGGCCAATTTCAGCGCATGTTATTTGCCCGCATGTTACTGCAAGATGCCGACATTCTGTTGCTGGATGAACCCTTTGGCGCGATTGATGCGCAAACCACAGAAGATTTAATGCAGGTGATCCACAACTGCCAGGCGCAGGGGAAAACCGTGATTGCGGTGAACCATGATTTAGCCCTAGTACAGCGTTATTTTCCAAATACCCTGCTGATCGCCACTGAGTTGATCGCCGCGGGAAAAACTGCCGACGTATTAACTCAAGCCAACTTAATACAAGCGGGTTATCAATATTTCGCACACTGCACGGCCGTTAATCACATATCAAAGCCAGCGACTACCCATATACCAAATCATAGCCC
>JBLHPA010000037.1:0-22226 GCA_047628235.1 Moritella sp. | reverse complement strand
ACCGAAAAATTGGTGCCGCCTTTATTATCCTTTCATTACTGACCTGCCCACTCTGGGCTGCAAATCTAAATACCTGGTTTTCTTGGGCTAAAATTGTCAGCGTGTTGGTTCCTATGGTTATCGTTGGTTTCATGCGAATTGCCGTCTATGAAGATAAAAAAGGGTCTTTTTGGGCGATTTTTAAAAAGCCTTGGGCATTGTGGTTTCTGTTTTTTATCCTAGTGCTTAATATTACCGAAGCATCCATACGTGACTGGGAATTTGGCAATTACATGAACTCACTGGCTGGTGTTTGCCTGATCTTAACCATTCCTTTTGTGGGTAAATTTTGGCGGATCGAAACCAAGACCTGCGGCGATTTGATCGCAGATTTTCCACTGGGTTGGTGCTTTTTATACACCACCTGGAATGCCGCATTCATTTTTGGCTGCATTCCGAATAAATTTGCCGCTGGCTTAGCCATCCTTATCGCCTGCGAACTGTACTCACTGTTTGGCCGACATGATCTTTATCTGATGGGACGAATTTACACTCTGGCTTTTTTGGTTACCCAGCTTGCGACCACTGGTGTTCTTCCCTTCATGGATTCTTCAGCCTGGTTCAGCCAGAACGTAACCGATATGTGGGGAATATTTAATATTGTCTGCGGTGTGCTGTATGTCATTTGGTACAACGGGCAGATGTATACCGGTGACTGTGACCGTAAATTCAGACATCCGGCAACCGCACCTACGGGCGTGTTTAGTGATGAAGAAGTTGCTAATGCCGATACCGGTATCTTTACTCGGCTATATTTCCATCGTTCACCGTCAGTCAACAAAGCATCAGCTAGTGACGGGGGTGTAAAATGCTAACACGTAACCATACCAAGCAATAGCTAGCACTCATTACCAGCTTTTTCCTGATGCTATCCAGCAATGTATTTGCCCAATCAGGTGGCTCATCAGAGACTTTCAGGCTCCCATTACCAGGTTTGGGGATTTACCAGGTTCCTCTGGAAGGCGTTGCCGGTGCAGGCGGACTGCTTTATCGCCTGGAATTTAATACCAATGGCGATGTGCTTATCGAGAAAAAATTTAATGGTGATCCTTGCCGCCACAATCCCTGCCGTTCTCATTAAGAAAGGTACTTGGTTACAAGCCCGAGCTTATACATTAACAGCCTGGTTCATGTTCTACTTTACCTTCCCTGAGTTCTATACGCGAAAAATGTGGGTTTTTCCAAGGAATGACATCCTCACCTATTCACTTGCGGCACTGAGTTTGATCCTTAACATAATGTGTGTCATACGATTGATCGGTTTTTATAAAGAAAAAAAACACGCGGGGAAGCCGATTATCAATAGCGCTTAAGTCAGCAGAACAGTAGCCAAGGCTACTGTTCTGCCTGCAGAGCTGGTAACATGCCCGTTCTTTGCTGCTCAGATGTTGATATTAGATAAATGAAGTTACATAAAATTGATGCTGTGGAATGGCTAAAAACTATGCCCAGTGCAAGTGTCGATCTGATCATTACCGATCCACCCTATGAATCGTTAGAAAAACACCGGTCGATTGGCACTACAACACGATTAAAAAAAAGTAATGCCTCGAGCAATGAATGGTTTAGTATTTTTCCAAACAGTAGTTTTCCTGCGTTAATTGAACAAATTTATCGGGTGCTGAAGAAAAACAGTCATTTTTATCTGTTTTGCGATCAAGAGACCATGTTTGTCGTTAAACCGATTGCAGAAGAATTAGGGTTTAAATTTTGGAAACCCATTGTCTGGGATAAATGTGCCATCGGTATGGGTTATCATTATCGCGCCCGCTATGAATTTATTCTATTTTTCGAAAAAGGTAAAAGAAAACTCAATGACTTGGGCATGCCTGACGTGCTACAAGAAAAACGTGTGTGGCGCGGTTACCCCACTGAAAAACCGGTACCATTAATTGAAAAGTTAATCCACCAAAGCTCGCAGGAACATGACCTGGTGATAGACCCATTTTTTGGCTCAGGGTCAACCCTCATTGCCGCGGAAAACCTAAATCGAGCCAGCGCCGGTGCCGACATATCTCAATCTGCCCATGATTTTGTGGCTCAGCGGATAAAACAAGCATAACAAGCCCCCTTAAATATCGAAAAGATAGCTGATTTAAGCTATCCTTACGCCACTTAAAATATCTATTACCACTTATATCGGTGACCCGTCTAATCTATGACAATTGAAGTAACAAATCTGCCTACCGCTGAAATTACCTGTGCAAACTGCGAAGCTTGCTGCTGCCGTCTTGAAGTGATACTCCTCACTGAGACTGGCGTTCCAGATCAATACATAACGAACGATTCATGGGGCGGTGAAGTAATGGCACGTGCAGATGATGGTTGGTGTGTCGCATTAGACCGCGATACCTTGATGTGCAGTATCTACGAAAAGCGCCCCTGGGTTTGCCGTGAATTTGAAATGGCATCCTATGAATGTATTACCGAACGCGCTGAAAATATGTAGTGGGTTGCATGATGCTCCACATAGCGATGCCTCAAAATTATCTGCTAAAAAATGCTGTAGAATAAATTTACTCAGCTAGACTATACCTAAACTATCGCCAAGCTACTTCAATATGCTGTGCACGAGGCAAATGAAAGAGTGATATATTTTCCGCTAATGTTCAGTCTTTATTTTCAGGCGCTACTTGAAGATAATGGCTGAATAGTGATGAGGAATACAGTATGTTTAAAGCGACTGATACGCTTACACCGTCATTTATCCAACGGCCGCTGAATGAACTTTGGCAGTTGATCTCGCCTTTATATATTATCGATGAATCAAGCTGGCTGAAAGAATTACTGCCCCTGGCAACGCCCTCTGAACAAGAAAGCCCCCTGATCATCAAAAATGCGACCGAGCTCATCGAACGTGTTCGCGCCGACAAACAGGCGGTACAGATGATCGATGCTCTGCTGCTGGAATACAGCTTAGATACCAAAGAGGGGATCCTGTTAATGTGTCTGGCGGAAGCATTAATGCGCATTCCTGATACGGCAACCGCAGATGCATTGATCCATGACAAACTCAGCGTGGCGGACTGGCAATCACATTTAAAGAATTCAGACTCCACCTTCGTTAATGCATCGACCTGGGGATTATTGCTCACAGGTAAAGTGGTTACAATGCATGCCCGTGAAGCAGGGACCCCAACTAATGTGATCAATCGGCTGGTCAATAAATTATCTGAACCCGTGATCCGCAAGGCCATGAATCTGGCAATGAAAGTGATGGGGCACCAGTTTGTATTAGGGCGAAATATTATTGAGGCACAGAAAAATGGCCGCCCTTTTCGCGAAAAGGGCTATTCTTATTCATTTGATATGTTGGGTGAAGCGGCACTCACAGGCGCAGATGCGCAGAAATATTTTAAAAATTACATCAGCGCGATTGAGGCTGTCGGTGTTGAACGCTACGCTAATGATAAAATCCCGCCCGCTACCGTATCAATTAAACTTTCGGCCCTGCACCCGCGTTACGATGTCGCTAACACTGCCAGAGTCATGACCGAAATGCATGATACGGTACTGAAATTACTGCAACGTGCGCGCCAGTTGGATGTGGGCATTACCATTGATGCGGAGGAAGTCGACCGCCATGAGCTGTCCTTGAAATTATTTGAAAAATTGTATCGCAATGAAAATATAAAGGGCTGGGGTAAATTTGGCTTAGTGATTCAGGCCTATTCAAAACGCGCACTGCCCACATTGGCCTGGCTGGCTGCACTGGCTAAAGAGCAAGGTGATCTGATCCCGCTGCGGCTGGTGAAAGGTGCCTATTGGGATACGGAATTAAAACTGTCGCAACAAAATGGCTATCGCGCCTATCCGGTTTACACCCGCAAGGAAGGGACTGATGTCTCGTATCTGGCCTGTGCTCGTTTTTTGCTAAGTGACCCTATTAGAGGCTGTATTTACCCCCAGTTCGCCAGCCACAACGCACATACTGTTGCAGCCATTGCCACGATGGCACCACATCGAGACTTCGAGTTTCAACGTCTGCACGGCATGGGGGATGCGCTGTATCATCATGCGTTTGAGATGTTTGGCATTAATGTGCGCATTTATGCCCCAGTGGGCAGTCATAAAGATCTGCTCCCCTATCTGGTTCGGCGGTTACTGGAAAATGGTGCCAATAGCTCATTTGTACACAGGTTAGTGGATGCGAATTGCCCAATTTCAGCATTGACTCAACATCCGGTAGATCTGCTCAATAGCCGATCAACCTTACACAATAACCTGATCCCCTTGCCTACACAGCTATTTGCCAGTCGCAAAAACTCATTTAGCATTAACCTTGATATCGAAAGCGAAGCGGAGCCGTTCGAGGCAGAGGTGGCTAAATGGATGGACAAGACGTGGCGGGCAGGTCCAATCATTAATGGTATATTCCTGCACAGTGTACAAATAGATGCAAGCGCAATGAATGACCCGGATGCGATCGTAACGGTAACGGCACCTTATGACCGCCGCATAAATGTAGGTAGCGTTTTATGGGCCGATCCGGAACAGGTATCTGAGGCGCTGACCTGTGCTGCCGACTATTTTCCTACCTGGGCAAAAATGCCCGTTGCTAAACGGGCCAACTGCCTGGAAAAACTGGCCGATCTGCTTGAAGCTAATTTGCCCGAATTAGTGGCACTGTGCCACTTGGAAGCGGGAAAAACAATTCATGACAGCATTGATGAAGTACGTGAAGCAGTTGATTTTTGTCGTTATTATGCAGTGCAAGCTAAGCAATGCTTTACCCTAAGCAAGACCGTTGTCGGCTTTGATGAAATATCTCGCCAGATTGAACGTCAGGGACGCGGCGTATTTGTCTGCATCAGCCCATGGAACTTCCCATTAGCCATTTTCTTGGGGCAAGTGAGTGCCGCACTGGTCAGTGGTAATACAGTGATAGCCAAACCGGCAGAGCAAACATCACTGATCGCGGCGCGTGCCGTTGATTTTATATTACAGGCGGGCGTCCCCGCTCAAGCAATCCATCTACTCCCCGGCAGCGGAAAAAAACTAGGCCCCCATCTCACCTCTAATCCACGCATTGCTGGTGTAGTTTTCACCGGTTCAACCGACACCGCGCAACGGATCAATCGCTCACTCGCAAGCCGGGAAGCTGAATTAGCCCCGTTGATAGCAGAAACCGGCGGCCAAAATACCATGATTGTAGACAGTACCGCACTGCCCGAACAGGTGGTGAGTGATGTGATGCGTTCCGCATTTGCCTCTGCAGGCCAACGCTGCTCTGCGCTACGGGTATTGTATGTGCAAGAAGATATCGCCGATCGTATTATCCTGTTAATTAAAGGCGCAATGAAGGAGCTGACAGTCGGTGATCCCTGTCTGCACAGCACTGACGTTGGTCCCGTCATTGACGTGACTGCCAAACATAAACTGATGGCTCACATCAACAGGATGACGGCAACCGCAAAAGTGATCGGCCAGGTGGCATTAGATAAGCACTGTGAATACGGTGATTTTGTTCCTCCCACGGCATTTGAAATTGACAACATCAGTCAACTGGAGCATGAACAATTTGGCCCTATTTTACATATTGTGCGTTATCCATCCCAACAACATGATCAGGTAGTCGATCAAATTAACGCTACCGGATTTGGTCTTACCATGGGGATCCACAGCCGTAATGAACGTACCTATCGTCAGATTGAACAGCGAGTTCGGGTTGGCAACTGTTATATCAACCGTGATCAGGTCGGTGCGGTAGTCGGCGTGCAACCCTTTGGTGGTCAGGGACTGTCAGGGACGGGACCCAAAGCCGGCGGACCGCATTATTTGTACCGATTTACCAAAGAAGTTGTTTCTGCATAGCACTGTGTGTAAACAATATTTTTTATTCATAGTACTTTTTATAAATAGCTCTGCTTCTAAATAATACAAGTGAGGAATCCCATGCCTGATCAGATCCAAACTAAAGTTAACACTGCACTGGCTGAGTGGGAAGTATGGAACGGTTTGGGTGTCGCTAACCGCAATGCAATCGTCTTACGCTGGGCTGAGTTCGTCGCAACGGAATCTTCACTCGGTGTGATGGCCGAAAAGATGATTAAATTTCAATCCTATAACGCCCTCGACCTATTGAAGGATGAGCTTCTACCTGGCCCCACTGGCGAAACCAATGAATTGTACAGCTCAGGTCGTGGCATGTTTGTCATCAGTGCAGATAAGCACGCCGCAATTTACGCCATCGTAGCTCAGATATCAGCCGCGCTGTTGGCGGGAAATTGTATATTCATCGTGCTGGAGCCTAAACAGGCCGAATTAACGAAAGTGATTATTAATACCCTGCTAGCAGCTGGCGTGCCGGGCACTGTGGTGCAATGGAGCAATTATCAATCATTGGAGACAGTGATCAAAACAAACCATATTGCAGGTGTTGCCTACGTGGGGAATATGCCTACCACACTCGTCCTAAACCGCCAGTTAGCTGCCCGCCATGGTCAGCTTGTTCAATTTATTGCAGAAACAGATCGAGATAAACTGAATACAGTAACGGATTCTCATTACATTTTGAGATTCATTACACAAAGAACCAGAACGATAAATATAACCGCTGTTGGCGGTAACGCAACCCTGCTTGAACTGGGCAGCGGTGGTCACTAATAACGAGGAAAATTAGATGATTGAAAATAACCCTGCGATTATCGCTACCTTTATTGTCTATTTAATTATGATGCTGGTAATTGGTGTTTACGCTTATAAACGCACAGTAAATTCATCGGATTACTTCTTAGGCGGCCGCTCTCTCGGTCCCTGGCCGGCAGCCTTATCAGCGGGGGCATCAGACATGAGCGGCTGGTTACTACTGGGATTGCCCGGTTATGCTTACGCCTCTGGTCTGGAGTCTATCTGGCTGGCAGGAGGGCTATTGTTGGGTACTTGGGCGAACTGGACAATCTGTGCGAAACGTTTACGCACTTTCAGTATCACCGCCAAGGACTCACTGACGCTGCCGGAGTTCCTCTCACGACGTTTTCACGACACATCGAAATGGGTGCAAAGTATCTCCGCTTTTTTCATTCTGCTATTTTTCCTTTTTTACACCAGTTCAGGTCTGGTTGCCGGCGGCAAGCTGTTTGAAACCGTATTTGGGTTGGATTATGTTTGGGCGGTAACGATAGGCACGGTGTGTGTGGTTTCTTATACCCTGTTTGGCGGATTCCTCGCAGTATCATGGACTGACCTTGTACAGGGCCTGCTAATGGCTGCGGCACTCATGATTGTTCCCGTGGCTGCCATGGATGGCGGTTTAGGCCAGCTAAGTGCCGATCTTGCCGCTAAAAACCCCGAGTTATTGACGATCTGGAATGACTCGGCAGGGAAACCATTATCTGCCATCGCGATCATTTCATTGGCCGCCTGGGGCTTGGGTTATTTTGGCCAGCCGCATATTTTGGCCCGTTTTAAGGCCACGCGTACAAATGCCGATCTGATCACTGCACGACGCATTGCGGTGATATGGACTGGCCTTTCCATGATTGGCGCCGTATTAGTGGGGTTAGTCGGCCTGTTATATGTGGATAATCAACTGGCCGGTGAACTGGCCGACAGTGAAAAAATATTTATGGTACTGGTGAATGCGATATTCAATCCGGTGATTGCGGGGATCTTATTAGCCGCCATTCTGGCCGCGATCATGAGTACTGCGGATTCACAACTACTGGTGTCTTCATCCGCGTTAGCAGAAGATTTCTATAAACAGTCATTTAAACCATCAGCATCGCCAGCAGAAGTGGTCATGGTGGGACGGGTTGCTGTGATCGGTCTTTCGATGCTAGCACTTTACCTTGCTATGGATCCTGACAGTACCGTACTGGGATTAGTTTCCTATGCTTGGGCTGGGTTTGGCGCCGCGTTTGGTCCCGCCATTATATTGAGCCTGTACTGGAAACGGATGAACCGCAACGGGGCGCTGGCTGGCATTCTCACTGGCGGAATAACCATCGTGGTGTGGAAGCAACTTTCCGGCGGTATCTTTGAACTCTATGAAATTGTCCCCGGTATTATCTTCGCAACCATCGCCATTGTCGTTACCAGTCTGATGACTGATGAACCGTCGCAAGATGTGCTGATGCAATACGAAAAATTTGAGCAGAATTTAATTGACCTGAAATAATGCGTAAAGCGCCCTTATAGGGCGCTCTTTAACGATATTGAACTTACGCAAAAATAAATTTGTAGCTCAGTGAACTCATTAACAACATCAAAGAAATTGATAATGTAGTGCGCACAAAATTAGGCCCATACTTCATGGCAGATGTGCTACCTAAGTGGTTACCAGACAGATTCATAATTACCAACGGAATAGCTAAAAGGTATAACACTTTCCCTGCAAGCATAAATGCAATCAAGGCGCCGATATTAGATGAAAAATTAAACAGCTTTGACGTTGCAGACGCCTCCACCAAATCAAACTTTAACAGATAGTGAAGTGCTAGGATTAAAAAACTGCCCGTGCCTGGGCCGAAGAACCCATCGTAGAAACCAATCACGAATACCGCCAATGGCACTCCAATATAAAGAACCTTGGTATTGATCGCTTCGCGGTCTTGCTTAATGCCTTTCTTAGGGATAAAAGACAAAATGATACCAACAGGCAACATACCCAAAATTATTTTACCCACCGTATCTGGGTCGAAGTATAAAATAGCTTCAGCCCCCAAATAAGCGCCTACCAGTCCCGCAGGAATACCCGCTGCTACCGCATTCCAAATAACTTTCTTATTTTTGACAAAATTTCGAATTGCCGCAATAGTGCCAAGCGTACTGACTATTTTTTCCTGACCAAGTGCAACCTGAGGAGGCAAACCGGCTAGAATAAATGCAGGTACTAATATTAAACCGCCACCACCCGCAACGCTATCGATGAACCCGGCAGCGAAGGCTGAAGCCATCAAAGCAACTAATATCCATGCAGTAATGTCCGAACCAAAAATTTCCATTATTTATCCCTATTCTGTTACTAAAATTTATGCCTATTCTGTTACATAAATAGTAGCGTTTTACGACGATGCTTTAATTAGAACTGATGTATCAACATGTCCGTACCTCAACACCGATAACATATGTCAAACAGTGAGTATCAATGTACCCTACCATATTGACATATGTCAATACTGTTTTTACAGGTTTACATATTTACTATCCCCGATTAAACTGTCACGCAGTAGTTTATGCAGTATCTGCGTGTATATTGAATATAAGGACAAGGCTGGATAATGAGTGATAGTAAATTTAGATATATAGCCCAAACTATCGAAACAAGAATCAGCACAGGCGTGTATAAATCCAATGCCAAACTCCCTCCTCACAGAGCGTTGGCTGACGAGTTTGAAACCACCCCCGCGACCATCGCTAAGGCTTATCAGCTATTGGTAGAAAAAAACAAAGTAGAATCATTTGTCGGTAGGGGAACGTTCGTGTGTGGAGAGTCTAAACTACAGACCGTTATCAAAGCGCCAGAAGATGATCAGAGCTACAACTTTTCAATCCTTCAGCCCTGTTTAATTCATAACACCCTTCAATTACAGTCCGCATTTCAACAAACCTATTCATCCCTCTCCAGTGATTTATTAGGGTATGTTGAAAACTCTGGCCATCTGGCACATCGGGAGGCAGGTGTTAAATGGGCAAGTGAATACGGCTTACAGGCCAACGACCCGGATGAGGTACTACTCGCAAGTGGGGCGCAAAATGCGCTGGATATTATTATCCAAACATATACCAAACCGGGTGATTGCATTGCTGTAGAATCACTCACTTATCCAGGGATTTTATCTATTGCCAGCTTACTGCGTCGCAGGGTCATCGAAGTCAAGATGGACGATAAAGGCATGTGTCCAGATGCATTGAGAGAAGTCATTAATGTCCAGAAACCGAAGCTGGTTGTCATTATCCCTTCGCATCAAAATCCAACCGGTATAACGATGCCACAAACACGCCGGGAAGCTATCGCCGAGGTGATCGAGCAAAGTAATGTTTGGTTGGTTGAAGACGATATTTACGGTTTTTTAAATCCGAGCCCCATTCCGGCCATTACCAATTATATTCCAAATCAAAGCTTCCATATCACCAGTCTTTCAAAGGCGATTAGCCCGGCACTCAGGTGTGCTTTTATTAAAGCACCAAGCAGTGAAGTTCGAAAAGTCGGTGCATTTATTCGCTCATCAATTTGGCTTGCATCCCCGTTTAATTTCGAAGTTGCCGCGCACCTAATTAACTCAGGTGAGGCATTTAATATGGCAAATCAACAAAAATTGTTAGCAACAAAACGGCAAATTTTCGCCAATGAAGCATTGGGGTTTTTGTCATTGTCGAGTCAGGCAACCAGCTACCATATGTGGTTAGCGCTACCGCCGAGCTGGCGACAAGAGCATTTTGTTATGGAAGCAAAGAATCAGCAGTTACTCGTAAGCAGTGGCAGCTATTTTGCTCAACAAGGTAATTCAACCAATCACGTGCGTTTATCTTTAATGGCCATTAATGACGAGCGTCGTTTTCAGCAGGGTATTCGAGCGTTGGCCAATCTACTTAAAAACAGCCATGAATCTCACTTTCCATTCTAAATCTATGCCTAAGACCATTCAAAATTAAAGACCAAAAAACCTATTCAATATCAACACGGTTATGCTGCTATTGAATAGGACTCTCGTCCCTTATGTTTATCCTTACGTTGAAAACTACCCTTGCCTTTTTTTGCCTTCTCTATTCGAGTGGTGAATAGCTTGCTGGTGACCACTGCTTTCAGTGCGTTATCTTTAATCGTACCGCGACCGAAATCGGTGTCAGGTATTGCAGGGTCCAATATCAACACGGGGTTAACGGGACTCATCTTACGTTTCTTTGTCATATCATGCTCCTATTTGCAGATGTCGCTATGATAACACCTTAAGAGGACTATACCCATGATCATTCAAAATGCAAACTCAGAGGCCAGCTTAAAAATTGTTATTATCGCTACTTTTGTTTCTGCTATGCACACAGAAACAAGGCATGTAGACTAATCGAGACCTTCATTAGATTTTCTAATGTAAAAGCTAGGAATAAACTTGTTTGTATATAAACAATTTTGACCATAAAATAGTTATACATCAAACATAAATAAGGGTTTTTACAATGACAGTACAAGCTAACTCTTTTGCTCTGACCGATCGACAAGGCAGTAAAAAATCTAGTCTATCTCGCATTTTAACTGCCATTGGCATCCGAAATGATAATCAAACCATTCAGCCGGATATGTCTGGCGTGTCTCGACATCTGATTCGTGATATTGGCATGGAAAGGTATCAACAATACAAGCAGTAACACCTCCTTAAAAAGCATAACTTTGTGCATATTGGCCAGCGCTCAACAAGGGATGAGTCAGGCCAAATATCGCTATTTTAACCTTCTGTATTTAAAGTCTGTATAAGTAACATCAATCCTGTATTTTTCAATATCTTTTTCACAAGCCCATCGGCACACCACAGTAACTGCCTTTATCTGCTAGGCATAGAGAGAGTGTAATCGTAATGACTTAGCGAACTGGACTAAAAAAAGGTATGGACGGTATTGAACAATGTTCGATGAAGAACAAATTAGGTGAGTCTGAGTAATATTGATACCCATATTCTGGCATTGCCAAAACATAACATGGCTTTAATATAACCCCTCGAAAGGGGCAATATTAATACTGGTAATTTACCGTTAAGACAATTTAAACTGACTGACCAATGCCGCCAGTTGTTCATTTGCCGAAGCCAGACTTTGGGCACTGACTGTGGTTTCCTTGCCATTTTCTGTCAGTTCTAGCACCATGCTCTGAATAGTGTGCATGTTACGAGTGATCTCTTCGGTCACCGAGCTTTCTGCTACCCGTGAGGTATTGCCTGCAACCTGCTCACAACTCTGCTTAGTTTCATTCATTATGTCGACGGCAGCTGAGGAATCACGACGTAACGTTGTCAACATCTCGCTAATTTGCGCCGTACTGTCCTGGGTACGGGCAGCAAGGGTGCGCACTTCATCCGCCACAACAGCAAAACCACGCCCTTGTTCACCAGCACGAGCCGCTTCAATCGCGGCATTAAGCGCAAGCAGATTGGTTTGATCGGCAATGCCGCCGATAACCTCGAGCACAGTGGCGATCTGCTGAGTATTATTATTCATGGTGTGAATGCTTGTCTGAAGCAGTCACCGTGTCTGTAACCAGCAGCATTACGCTAGTGGACGCATAGACAGTTTTTCTTCAATCTTTTGAGTTATCGGATTAGAAAAATAGTAATTGCTAAAACCTATCTCTTGTTTTTTTGCAACGGCAACAATGTTTCGGGCATAGAAAATACCTTTTTTGTCGGTAGCGTCATAACGGTTACTACCTATGGAGCGACTATCTGATCCATCGGCCTTATTTACAATAGTATCGGCATCAAAGGCAAAGAGATAACGGCCATTGCCCCACTGGTAATTATTAATGAAGGCAAAATATTCAACTTGGCTTCGTCGTGCGAATCACTCGCCTCATACATCTTATTGATAGTTTGCTTAAACGTAGTTATCTCAGTACGTAACTCTGCTTTTATATTTTCAATTTTAGATTGTTCATAGAGACTGGTAAGAGACAGTGTTATTGTATCAACCTGCCCCAGCAGATTATTTTTAATAACATCCTCAACCTTAGTACTAACATTGCTTTTTTCTTCTGCAAGTACTGCATTTTCTATATTCAGCATGCTAAATATAAAGAAGCTGCTCACAGCCAACAATGCAATACAGACTGTTGCAATTAATTTAATTTTTGTAGATTGGTGGCATGTTTTACTACAGAGTAATAAACAGGCTTTGTATTCTATAGCCCCAAAGTGTATGGTTCATTTGCCAAGAAACACACTCTGTTCAAAAATGATTTGATAAAGGATATGCATGGATCTCATTAAGCTGTCTCATATAAGCATGAAACATCTGATCACACTGCATGTAATGCTAGACACCCAGAGTGTCACGCTCAGTGCTGAGCGATTATGTTTGAGTCCGTCCTCGGTAAGTAAAACCCTGAGTCAATTGCGCGAAATATTAAATGATGATCTGTTTTACCGCCATGGCAACAAGCTGGTTGCAACACCACTGGCACGTCGGCTGGGGCCATCGATACATCAGATCATTAACGACATGAATCAGCTGATGACCCAGGAAGCCTTCGACCCCTCCCGTTATACCGGTAGCTTTTCGCTTGCCATGCGTGAGAGCACTTTTGAATTATTCGCAGCAAAATTAAGTGCCCGAGTATTGGCGCAGGCACCCAATATTCGCCTGGATATCTGGTCAAAAGACAGCATCGGTTTTGACGGACTAAGCCAAGGTAAATTAGATTTTATCATTCTGCCCCATGATCGCAGCCAGCCACCGAGTTCACAGCATAATTTAGTCTGGGAGAGTTTACTCAATGATGAAATGGTCTGTCTGATGAACCCCGCGCATCCACTGGCGAGTCCCGTGCAGGTTGATCAGGAACTGACTATTCACGATTATCTGAGCTGCAACCATATTGGTATTACTGATACGGATCTGAATATCCCCTTTTTTGAAATGCAACTTGCGCAGCAACAGCATAAGCGCAAAGTGGTCATTTCAGTACCCGATTTTGGCGGTGCAGCGCTGATGTGTCACCACTCAGATCTGCTATTTACCTGTTCGAGGCTCTGGGCTGAAACAGCGTTTCAGGCCAAGGGATTAGTTATCAAACCATTGCCCTTTGATTATGGTGATGTGGCTTACAGTCTGGTCTGGCATCAGCCGAGCATGAACGATCCCGCGCATCGCTGGTTGTATCAGCAGATACAGGCATGCAGTAATGAGAATTAGTTATTAGTTATAAATAGAAATAGAAATAGCTAAAGATAAACACGAGGCAAGATCAGCTTCTCAACCCCACGCTGACTTAATTGACTCGCTAGCTGCTGCATATCAGCCTCACTGCATGCTCTCCATTCTGAGGCTTCCCCCGTCACACCATGCTGTTGAAATGCATTAAGCTTGATCCGCGTTGCCGGGGGCAATTGTGTTAAATAACCCGCCAATTCATCAATTTCAAAGTCAAAATCAGTGATTCCCGGAATATGTAATAGCCGCACCTCATACAGCTTATCGTGCTGAGCTAGCAATGCAAGAGAACGGAAAACCCGGTGGTGATCACGGCCAGTGATCCACCGATGAGTCGCTTGCTGCCAGGCTTTTAAATCGATCATGACACCGTCAATGACGGGCAATAACTTTTCCCAACCAGCTTCACTTAAACTGCCATTACTATCAACCATGCAGGTCAAATGTCGTAGATCCTGCGCTGCTTTTACAGCAGCAAACAAGGCCATAATAAAAGGCAACTGCAGCGTGGCTTCACCGCCAGTGACTGTGATACCAGTAATGAACAGGCTGTTCTTGCGAATAACCGCCAGCATCTCGGCCACCGAAAATTGCTGCGTTTTCGGGGTTGACTGTTTTGGGCACACTGCCAAACAGGTGTCGCACTCGGTGCATAAGTCGGCATTCCACTGCAGTTGGAGTTTACCTTTCGTGCCAGCCAAGTCGTGCAAGCCATCGGTCCCAACCAATGATAATGCCTGCGTCGGGCAGTGTGCGATACATTCACCACAGCTATCACACATACCGATAGTGTGTGGATTGTGGCAATTTTTACAGTTGAAATTACACCCCTGCAGAAAAATAACGAGCCGATTACCAGGCCCGTCTACACAAGAAAAATTCAGTACTTTACTGACCGTTGCTTGCTTATCTACTGCTTTGCTACTTTGCATATCTATTTGCTATAGCAGGGCGAATGCTCATGGCTTACGACTCTCGGTTTACGCTTTAAAATGCCCGTATTGGCAGCGGCTTCAGCGCCAAGTCCAGTGGTATTGGTACGTGATCCATGCTCTTTAAAGGCCGCAATATCAGACAGTTTAATCATATAACCGGTGACACGGATCAAATCATTTGAGGCAACGTTGGCGGTAAACTCACGGAAACCTAGATTCAAAGCGCCCTTGCACAGCTGATACATCGCCTGTGGATTTGATTTAACGGTTTCATCTATGGTCAGAATATCGCTGATCCCTGACGTGTAATACTGATGGTGTTCAGCCAATGCCTGAATATGCGATACCGGATCCGGCTCTGTGCCATAAGGAATGCGTACACCAGGGGTAACGCCCTCATCCAGGCTGATACCGCCCTGTGCATGTAAAAGCGCACGGCCATGATAACCATAAGTAACAGGGGTTGATTTAACGATATGATCCAGCGCAGCAGAAATTCGATAACCTAAACTATTGGCCAGTTCGTCATGACCGTATTGAGCAGGTTGCCCGACTGAGGATGTTAATGCCGTTTCGGTTGATGCTGTTTTTCCCAGCAATGTATGCACCGCTTCTGCCATGCCATAAATACCGAACATAGGTGCAAAACGCGCTTCTTCGATTAACCCTTCTTTGGCTAAGAAACTTTCGAAAAATTGTGACTCTTCATGTAAAAACTGAGTCCGAGCTTCAATTAGTTCAAACATCAACTGGCAATAGTACGGCAAGCTATTAGCAAAAAATGCTTCGGTACTATCAGCCCGCAACGCCACCTCTTTAAGATTAAGCCGAACCAGTGTATTAGCACCACCGGCTAGAGGTAGTGAGTTGTAACAGCTGACAATCCCGAAACCTTGCTCACCATACACCTTTGCATGCATAGGATAGTTGGCGATATGCGGCTTGCTGCATTCACAGATGTTGGTTGCGGCAACCTGCAACAATTCATCTGGGGTAATAACGGGATCATACATAAAGGTCAGATTGGGTGCGACCTGCTTTAGCTCAGCATCAACACGTAAAACAGTGCGGCAAATGATGTTATCTGTCGGGCCTATGTTCACATGCATAAAAGCATCCGGCAGAGTGCGATCGAGCATGATCCAGAACAGTTTTATTTTACGATAAACGGTAGCTTCATCGAGCTCGCCCACATAGGGCAATAAGATCTCATCCAGCTGACCCAAATAAACCGGAATATTGGTCACCGACGGTACATGGTGATAAATAATGGTTAACGCATTAAGTGCCTCATCCAGGTCCTGCACTGCTGGTAGCTCTAAATAGTCCGATCCCTGTTGCAAAAATTTAGCGTAATCAGGCAACACGTAACGCGGTTTGAACGGGGCATGTCCTTCAAAAATATCGCAAATAATACCCGTGTTCATTGCCTGAGTGACGGCATCAGAAACTGTGGGATAAGGCAGGCTAGCATCGGCCTCTAACGCAAGATAATTCGATTTTTGTTTCGGAGACAGCGTCGGGTCGGTAATAATTTGTTTAATTTTGTCCTGCAGAGTCATCATGTAATTCCCACGTTAAAATCAGGGTTACTAATTTACTCCTTATCGATCCTTTCCAAAAGTGAAAATAAAAGAAGTGGTCTTTTCTAAAATGGAAATTCAAAGCGTGCACTCACAGTTAGCAAGTTATTGGCACAAACAGCGATAACATCAATTAATTAACGCTAGGTTTGTTAAACCTCTCACAAAAAGACTGTTTATTATTATCTCATAACCCAAAATTACATATTCATACTTTAATTTGGGGAAAGGTTCTGAATTTTTACGTGTATGTGATCAAATGTTGCCTGTGTATGAGCAGGTGCCGTTCTGAACAGATTGGCCTTATTAGCCAGATGCTTTTACGCAACATAACGCACACATGTGACATTACATTAATTTACACGTTGTATACTCACAAATAGAGAACTTTTAGTACTGAATATTGACTGAGTATTAACTGAATATAAAATATAACGATTATTGTCTTTGCAAGGACATGCTATGGAACCATCGATAAACCAGGTATTAACAGAAAGTGAGCGCAATGCGCTGCATGACGCCTTCAGCGGGAGTGCTGATTCTTGCGATGCGTGTGACCTCATACTGTCTGACATCCCACCGCAGATACTTAGAAAGATGCTTCAAGCAGATTCTATCACCATGGTAACTCGCAGTGCTCAGGAAGAGATTAATATTACCCTGCATCTAGATCGTGATGGCTATCATATTACGGCTACCAGTAGCTTTCTGAGCTAAAAGAGCCCGCTATCCGATATTAATGTCACTCCCTTAGTTTTAGCCAGTGCGCCAACTTCCCCGTCCCGATTTACTAAATCATGCGATATTTCGGTCATGACCTATCCCTCGACATTATAATTTCAATTTTTTTATGTCACATAAATGTCTAAGCCTTTGTCTTCATTAAAAATAGCAACAGTGTATAATAAAAACAAAACCCTACAACTCAGTGTTTTAAACTGAATTTACAATGGACAATGAGTTATACCACTAAGCTAGAAGCTTACTGATACAAACTGGTATGACATCCCTTTAATTCCCCCTATTCTTTTAACTCTTTCACAACACTTCTATTCTTTCCTATTTCCGCTAACTAAAGTTCTAAATTCATACATTAATTAAGTAAGTAAGCTGATAAGTTAATTAGCAGGTTCATTCTTAATACTGAGTATATGACTAATTTTTTTTATATTTTTACGAGAAAGGAAAATATCGCGTAAAAATTTAGGGTGGTTTCTCGTAAGAGAACATGGCGATAAGGATAGAAAATGGAATTATCTAACGGATCAAATGCATTAGATGTATATATGTTGCAGGTTAACAAAAGCAGTAAATTACTAACCAAAGAGGAAGAATACGACACCGCCCTTGCCGCTCATCATGGTGATGAAAAAGCGCGGCATCGAATGATCCAATCAAATTTACGCTTGGTTATCAGTATTGCAAAGCGCTATCAACACACATCATTATCACTTGTAGATATAATCCAAGAAGGGAATACAGGTTTGATCCATGCTGTCGAAAAATTTGATGCCACCAAAGGTTTTCGTTTCTCAACTTACGCAGTGTGGTGGATTAAAAATAATATTGAGCGCTATATAATGAATCAATCACGCACCATTCGTGTCCCCATCCACGTGGGTAAGGCCTATAAACGTATTCTAAAATCGGCCAGAGAATTAAAGCTGGATATAAAATGTAACAAGGATTTAACTGTATTAGCTGATGTCCTCGGAATGGGATTTAAAGAGTTAACTGATGTTTTATCCTATTATTTTACTGAAACTAGTTTGGATAAGACCATTACCACCCAAAGCGATTCAAGCACGTCCTTGGGTGACTTATTAGAAGACCGTTCTATTTGTAAGCCTAATGATGAACTGGAAAATGCAGATACTTCAAGTTATCTAAGTGAAGTACTGGGCCATCTTTCAGAGCGTAATCGAAAAATCATTGAACTCAGGTTTGGCTTAGGCGATGAAGAGCCTCTCACTCTGCAAGTCATTGGAGAACGCCTCCTTATGTCGCGAGAAAGAGTGCGCCAAATCATTAATTTAAGTTTACAGCAAATTAAACCTGAATTATTAACAGGTAGTGTACAGAAACAGGACTACCTCAATTAAGTTCGCATATTGGTTAATACTGCGGATCACATCTGCAACAAGTAGACCGGAGCCGGAGCCACAGCCATGACCTGGTCTAAAATTCCTTTTATTCATCTCAATACCGCCAACCGAGTCAGCACTCGACTTGCTGATTCTTGTATTTTGAAGTAGCTTGGGTATATGTATATACTCCATAACGAATTGATATACATTAACTAGGCAGGACTCTATGGATACGAGTAAACCAGTATCGTCCATTTTTTATATCGATTTTTTATATCGATTTTTTACGATGTATTGCGGCGTTTGCTGTCGTGGCGATTCATGTGCTAGGGCCACTGCGAGGCCTATACGGTGAAGTGTCGACGCTAGAATGGCTAGCGCCAATGGGGATCAATAGTGCTACTCGCTGGGCTGTTCCGGTATTTATGATGATAAGTGGTGCACTGCTGCTGTCGACAAACAAGCCTTTTATGTGCAGCGAATACTTATCTCGAAGGCTATTAAAAGTACTTATTCCTTTTATTGGCTGGACAATTATTTATGCTGTCGTAGGCGGTTTTTCAATAGACGGGTCGCAGATAACAAATACCCTCTCTATCTTACAAACGTCACCGAATGAACCGGTCTGGTATCACTTGTGGTTTTTCTATGACTTTATCCCTTTGTACTTCGTTATCCCGTTTTTGCAACCCTTAGTTAACCAGGCTGAGCCAGAGCGAATCAAACTATTGCTCATCGCATGGGGCTGTTTAACGTTGATGCATTTTTTGAAAGTCGAAACATTTCTGCGTGAAAATCTGATCCTATATGGCGGGTATTTACTGCTAGGCTGGTATTTCTACACTGATGGTTAATTTCTTTGGCAGTTGGATAATGGCTTATTTGAAAGGCGATTATAGTTCCTATTTTATGAGTTATAAATCATTAAATACGGTTATCATAGGGAGCATGTTATTTGTCGTTTCGCAAGCCTATGCCGATAAAATCCAGGGTTCAATGAGATTGCTGACCAAACAAATATCGAAATACAGTTTGGGCATTTATTTACTCCACCCTTTAATTTTGATCCCCGTCAGGGAGATGAGTAACGGGGTATACGACTGGTTTTACAGTTATTGGTTAGCGATCCCCGTCATCACAGTGATCACCTTATTTATATCACTGTTAGCCGTCATGCTACTGGCAAAACTGCCGATCGTTAATCGCTTGGTTCCATAATCATGAGTGCCATGATAAAAGGCTCCTTGATTAAAAAACCGTAATAGCGATAACCACCTAGACATAACCACTACCTAGATAATTAAGCAACCTCGACAAGCGGCTTCATTATATGCTTGCAGCAGCAATATATTGTCCAGTGCGAGTGACGCCAAATCAAATAAACAACTACAACCACTCTTTGACAGTGCCGATAGTCGTCCCAATGCTGACCTTAACTTTTAATTTTAATAATTCAAAAGACTCCTCGGTACTCAGTTCTTCATTATCATCACAGCGAGGATCCGTTCTTTGAATTAAATCAATAATTTCGGTTGTTAAAGGGATCGTTTCACAACCATGTCCAGTCTCACAAACCAGGTCCCATTCAGGTTTTGCCTGTATATGACAGCCAAAACAGTTGCCGCCAAAACGGTTTACCACATCAATAAAGCCACGTTTTCTGATTTCACTCCCCGTATCAGACACATCTAACTCAAAAAATTCCCAATCCATTGTCGCCGGACTAAATCCACTACCGTGCTTAACCATAACTTCGCCCGGAACCAACTGCACTACCGACCCTTCGGGATACTTTCCTCCCGTAGCTGAATTTGCTACCGCCAAGGTAGCGTCAACATCACCATTTAAATTACCAACATAAAAACCCCGAACCTTAGTCATATCGCGAATACAGCTAAAGGTACTATCAGATATTGCGATCTCCCCCTTGCTCAATCCGTCCACACTATCCTGCTCTGCTGCGGCGATACCTGTCCACACTAATAACAGAATGCCCATTCCCCTAACAATCTGATGTTTAAAACTCATATCCATACTTCCTTATTAAACAAAAAAGAGAGCGCACTGTTAACTCACCACTATGGGTTGCGCGCAATTAACTTGCGAACAATATGATAACAGAGGAGTATTGTCAATCTATTTGACATGTAAATTAACCACATCGATCACAACTTACTATCGAACTATTAATGACACACATTCACGATTTATGCTTATGATAAGCAGCTGGCAAAACTTGCTATTTTGCAATAGTAAGGAAGGCATTCTGAAGGGGCTCAGTTCTTGGAAAGTACTCGTTTGGCATAAAAGGCGTGGCCAATATTAACTGGCCACTATATGTCTATAAGTGAACGATTGACGAATACAGGGCTTACGAATGTACGAGCCCTCGAATTGTATCTCGATTTTCGTTCGAATAGTCGTTACTTGTAACAAGCTCAAACTTAGGAATACCATCATTTACAACGGTAAAAAGCGCGAATTTATTGACTGATTTTTTAACGAGCTGGCTGACAATATCACCAAATAATACCGTTGTTTCGCCCGCTTTATTTATCGATTCAAAAGTGACATAAACCCTGCTTGGTTCTAGAGATAGTGCATCGATAGTGTCTATCACCCAATCCACCCAAATTTGAGGATCAGAATGACCCACAGTATCCATATCCATAATATTCACGTGATTGATTGCTGGTGTTTGCAACATTTCTGATGCAATAAGGGATTTGTACCCCATTTTACCACGCCAGTAAGTGGAAGACTGTGGAATGGTGAGTCTAAATTCTATATTCTCCAAAGTGTTATCATTACGAATAGATATTAAAGTACTGTTTAACGCTCTCCACCATGATTCATCAATCTCATTCATTTGCGGATTTTCAATATCGATATCAATAAAGTCGAGGTTGTTATCTAGCTTCAGTTTAATGGATTTGATCAGGGAGATAAAATCATCTGGTTTGTTATATAACTTTGCAATCGGATTCACCAGAGCAGCAGAGCTCGAAGGATTGCCCCCCAACGAAACACCTACTCTTCCGTTATTATTACCAAATTCAATTAATGGGTCTACAAATCTGCTGTCATTAAACTTGTTGCCATCCTTTTCCCAAAGATATAGTTCGTCTGCAGACGTTAAACTGGCGCTACTTGATTCGCAGTACCACATTCCCCATGACATTTCTTTCAAATTATTATTATTTTGCAACAAAGTGAGTAACGATTGTTGCTCATTTTCCTTCAGTTCATTGACCACATCATCAGGCAGCATGGCATAGAAATCATCCTTACTTGAACCTTGATCACAGGGAGGGAGTACCTGTGTACCCATAAAATAGAAATAAAAATTTTGCGTTGAAATAAGAGCCATCGTAATGACTTCCTTGTGTTAGGAAAAGAGATTAATACCTTCCCTCAAAGATAGCCTACGCATTTAGAATAAATATTACGCGTTATTACACATGCATGATCACTCGGCTGAGCACTTTCCAGTTTATCCAAAGCCGATATCCTGGCTTATCCAAGGCGATCGCTCGGTAGTCGTCAAGATTGGAATAGCGAGACTATTTACAGAGCGATATTATGACAAAAATAGAGATGCCTATATTCTGCGCATGCCAGAACTGTTTTTGTTACTTGGCTCAATAAAAGATCATCTATATAACCTTGGGGCAGCGCAACAATGCTATATTAAATATAGAATATTGAAAAATGAATATTGA
>JBLHPA010000036.1:0-22371 GCA_047628235.1 Moritella sp. | reverse complement strand
TACTCATCTCTTCTGCGGACAGGGGTTGCTTGTCTTCAGAGAAAAAGGCGAGTGATGTATGTCCTTTGACCTCACCTAACTGAACCCGGTAATCATCTTCTTCTAAGACTACGGGTGTTAATTTATGCCCAGCCCAATACCCAGCAACCGGCTTGCTGTAACTCACTAACAGAGTCGCTGCGATTTTATCTTCATCTTCTACGCTGATACCAATTTTCCCAAGTACATCTGGTAATACTTTCCAGGCATCATCGAACGGAATATTAAGCGTGATAACGGGATGTTCACTGTCCACAAAAGCAATTTTTAGCTGTGCGGTTTGTTTTTCCTGTTTTACCTGGGCGATACTCTTAATGCGTTCAGCCTCAGAATAAATATTCACTAAATTCAGCATCTGAACCGCATAGCGATGATCATCCGCACTGGTTAATTCAACCTTTCTCTTCAGTCCGTCTAAGCGTTCTTCGTGCTCGATCAAGTCAACTTGTAACCCAACACTACGCTTACTTACAGCCGTTAATAAGCTAAATTTATAACGTTGTCTCAGTTCATAATCCGTTATTTCTCGATATTGCTCAAACGTTTCTCTATTAATTAACCAGTCTGTTTCCAGCGTGCGGTTTTCTTTATCTAACTTAGCGATGGCAACTTTCTTATCGGCCAAAAAGTTAGCTAATAAGGTCCATACTTGCTCGGTAACATCGTCTTGTGCACTTTGGCTGTTAAACCATACCGTCACGTTATCGGAACCTTCTTCAACACGTACCAAAGGGGACAATGCTAATATCTGAACCGGAGATCGTACATCAACCGCAGCACCTACAGGACGATTTTCAGCACCTTCAGAAAGTTTAGGGATCGCATAACGTTGGGTATAAAGCGGGGTATCAAGTCCGTCTACAATCACTAAATCAGCTTTCTGCTGTTGTTCTAAATAGTCAAATTCTTGGTTTGCCTGACGTCTTGTATCCGTTCCCGAACAAGCACTCACTAAGATGGCGCAAGCTAATACACTGTAGCGTTTTGCTAACATATTATCCATATTCCCTAATCTAAAAAATTATGCATCGGCGGCAAGCGCTAATGCGGCACTCACTTGTGCATGATATTGCTGATTTAATTTAATTAATGGCAGTCGTAAACTCGCCGTCTCAATCAATGATAATTGGCTGCAGGCCCATTTTACAGGAATTGGATTGGCTTCAACAAATAAATTCTGATGTAGACCCACCAGCTTGGCATCAATAGCCATAGCCTGCTCACGCTGACCTGTTAATGCGAATTGGCACATTCTGCTCATGGCATCAGCAGCGACATTACTGGTCACAGAGATGACCCCATGCCCACCGCGCAGCATAAATTCACAACCCGTTTCATCATCACCACTAAATAGCAGAAAATCATCCGGGACTACGGGTTTTAACTGTGCCAAGCGAGATAAATCACCCGTAGCATCTTTGATGCCTATGATAGCATTAAGTTCCGCTAATCTTACCACGATCTCATCACTAATATCACACCCGGTACGGCTCGGTACATTATATAAAATCTGAGGTAAATCACAGGCTTCAGTGATGGCTTTATAATGCTGGTATAAACCTTCTTGGCTGGGTTTATTATAATAGGGCGTAACGCAAAGTCCGGCAGTAACACCCAATTTTTGCAGTTCCTGGCTTAATTTAATCGCATTGCGGGTACAATTTGAACCCGTTCCGGCAATCACTGCAATTCGTCCCTGCGCTATCTCTGACACCTGTTTGACAACAGCAAGATGTTCATCCAGGTCAAAGGTACACGATTCACCGGTTGTCCCTAGAACAGCCAGGGCCGTGGTAGCACTATTAATATGGTATTCAACTAAGCGTTGTAAAGAGCAAAGATCGACCTCGCCATTGTCATGCATGGGAGTGATCAGAGCGACGATATTACCTGTTAACATATTGGCCTTGTTACAACTTAATATAAAACACGTGGCATAGTAATAGTAGGAGTCGCTTGCCGCAAGCATATTTTATTTATATGATGCGTTACTTCCTGATTTTATTTTAACTGTAAAACAATGACGCATAATTTAGTTATCACTGCTCTCGGCACCAACAGTCCTGGTATCGTTCACAAACTCATCGGCCACGTCAGTAACTGTGGCTGCAACATTGTCGATAGTAAACTGGCTATTTTCGGCAATGAATTTACTTTAATCATGCTGCTTTCCGGTGAATGGAACGCGATGATGCAAATTGAATCGAGCTTACCGCTGAAAAGTCAGGAGCTTGACTTGATCACTATGATGAAGCGAACCGAGAAGCATATTGCGGTTAACTATGATTACACCATTGAGTTTGAAGTGACCATCCCCGATGCCACCGGTTTGCTCGAGCAGTTCGCCCTGTTTTTTGCGAAACATAACCTGAACCTTGCAGGGTTAAAATCAGAAGTGATTAGCGTTGAGACAGCTGACGCATCGGACATGCTGAAGGCAAACTTCACCTTAAATACTACCCACGATTGCGTGCTTAATCAGCTTGAAGCCGATCTGGCAGCCTTATGCCAGAGTCTAAATGCCCGGTATAAGTTTGTGGTTGAGAGCAAAACGACGACAAGCTCTTTATTTTAAGGTAAAGACCACATAACGCTTTAACCCTGTCTCTAGCGTGATATTGTTGCCCCCTTGGGCGGTTGGCAATACACCCGGCAACTTTGCCGTAATCGTCATATCAACCTGACACTGATCGTAACCCGCAACCAGCTGCGCTTCACTTGCGCCAAAGACTGTATTAAGCGTGGCGCTGTATTGGCCGCTGCTTATATCCTTGGGCAAACCATCGAGATCAGGCAATGCCTCCTGGCGGTAATAACTCTGTCCGTTGCTACACACTAGTGTCTGCCCCAATAATTTATAGCTGACATTGTCTTCCGGTGCCCAGTTTAAGGCGATGGTTTCATTGCTGTAACTTGGCGTTGGAGTAAAAGGTAAAGGGAGCTTGCTAATACTCTCAGATGCGATTAATGCATTATTTCGCTTAAAGGTAGCGGATAATTCATTGATGATCGTTGAGTGCTGAATTGATGCAGTATGGTATACACCTGAGTTGTAACTTACGTCAGTTTCCGTACCATCCACTGATACCGTTAGTTTATCCAGTCCACTCAGTCTGAGGTTCTTAGCGCTGGTATTCTGAACACTGGCACTGACCGATAATTCGTTATCCGCGATGCCGTACACAGATACATACAGCGTCAGTTCATCGGTTGGGTAATCACTGCTTCTATCCAGTGCCACCGAAGGCGCTGAGGAGATGTTTTCACTGCCACAGGCGGTGAGTAATAAAGTCGTCAAGCTTAATGTGATAAGCTTGTTATTGAGGTTGTAAAACATCATCATCCTTAATTAATGTTTTTTGTTTAAAAATTGCAGATCCCGATGAAATCGGGATCTCACATGCCCATAATTTTATACAAAAATATAACTAAATTTAATCAGAGCCTTTTTCAAACAACAAGCTTGTAACCCAAATACCAGTAAAGCCAAAAGCAGAACTAACCAAACCACTATTAAAAACAGCACCCAAAATAACAGCTGCAGCACTTAACGAAAGTAACATTCTGAAAGACTTAGCATTTTTCTGTCTAGCCCTGTAAAATTTAAAACATATTGGAAAAGTCATTACTAAGCACATACTAAAAAATTTAATAAAAAATATATCGTTATAAATTAACCCTTGAGTTAAGCAACCCAATGTAAATAAAAAAGCTGAGGTAAGAACACTCGTATTATACTGACTATCATTAAACATACTTACCTCCTATGATTAGCAGCCGCTTCATCCATTAAAAAATCAGCAACATTGCCTGCACTGTCAATCACAATACGAGCTTTACCACCACCAAGATGTCCCGCAACATCACCGATATGCCCAAGCGCCAAATCCATGCCAACCCCCGCAGCTGCAGCTGCATTTATATTCTGGTATTCTTGATAGTCATAATAAGCAGAACCACTTGAAAGTACAATTGATGCTGTACTGGAAGTTGCAGCACAGGGTAGTAGTCCGTAAAGTAGGCATCCCGTTGTAATATTATCAGCTCGGTTAGCTAGAAAGCCTAATGCACCAGACCTAAAATTATTCGAACGAAGGTAATCATCCACCTTACCTTTAACCTCATTAATCGGTTGTTCTGCTTCAGCAATTTTTGCATAACCGTCATAAGATCTTGCCCATGTCCCCAATTCATTATACAAATAAACCGTCACAGCTGAGACTGCGGCACTTAAATACGCGTCTCTCGAGTCCCCGCCACTCGCTGCTACAGCTATTCCTGCAACAGCCAGTATGCCAATAGGCTGCATGCTTTCCGATATATTTGCATGAACAAAAGATCCACCTATTTTACCAACCGCACCACCGATAAAGCCTGCTCTAAAACTGCCGCCGCGCAGTTCACTGAATCCCCCCTGCGCTACACCATGGCCAAGGGCTTTACCTACACTACACCACTCCACCCTTCACCAAAACCATGGCCAATTCCCCAAGTTACCCCAGCGGACATGCCGCCAAGAAGGCCGCCTTTAACCGCTGCGCCCAAGTCACCACCGGAACTAATGAATCCTGTTGTAAAGCCGACCGTAGCGCCAGACACAACTGCAGCTTCAAAACTAACAATTTCAATTGCAGCTGGGAGGCACGCGCCAGCCATCAATACGGTACCAACAATCATACCCACCGTCTGAATGCCAGGGTCTTCAAATGTCATTGCACCGCTAAACATAGCAGCTTCAATGAGAAAAATGTGCCTAATATAAGTTTGTAGTTGAGAGTAAAACGACGACAAGTTAAGTCGAGAAGGTAATAATATTGAGTGCAAAATTGATGCTGTACTGGAAGTCGCTGCACAGAGTGGCAGCCCGACTAATCAGGAAACTGTGTGAGATTCATTTCCGTTTAATTTAAAATCGCGCTAAGTATTGCTAACGCCTCATCGACAATACCGCATGGTACTGATTCGATTTTGTTAGCGCTTCGGGCTTTTAAATCTACAGATCTAACACCACTTACCAAAATAACGCCCTGTGTTTCTGTTCCCGCGCCCATTAATGAGACTGAAAACCCTTGAAATCGGGCAAAGCCACCACCTTGAGTTATCGGTGCGATTAGAGTTAAACCTAATCTATTAAATTTTCCTGGTGATAGCACTAAGCAAGGGCGCATTTCCCCTTGTAATTCATTGCCAGCTATAGGATTTAAGCACGCTCTAACAATATCGCCTCGTTCAAATACAGCCATTAAATTTCATTGCCCACTGGTTGCGCCTGTTCCCATTCAGCAAGCGTTTGCGGCATTGGTGCTGATTCGTCACACTTAGCGAGTAATTCGTCTAGTGTGTACTTTGGTTTATCTAATTTCGGAGTGATAACTATCTTGCCATTTTCTTCTGTAATTTCAATATGATCACCCTTAGTTAACCCTAAGTTTTGAAGCATAGGTTTTGGGATAATACTACCGATACTATTGCCAATTTCTCTAAGTGTTGTTTGCATAAACGCCTATTTCATGGAATAACAATGTTATAACTAAGTGTAGTTTAAATACATTCAGTGTCAACTAAGTTATAACTTAGTCATGCGACTGTTTAGGCAGGTATGACTTCTTTGAGTGCTGAATTGATGCGGTATGGTATATACCTGAACTGTAGCTCACGCCAGTTTCAGTACCATCCACTGGTACAGCTAATTTATCCAGTCCAAGTCGTCAAGCTAAATGCGATAAGCTTGTTTTGATTATTGGGGTTGTAAAACATCATCATCCTTAATTCATGTTTTTTTCTCATATGCCCATGGCCATAGTTACAATGATAGTTATACCACCATCAACTCGATAAGCGCAAATACACTCACTCCCGAGTAAACAATACTCTATATAGAGTATACATAATCCAGCACTTCACACTTATTCGGTCCCTGAATATGCCACTGCACTGAAATCCCTTCCGGCAGCAAGGTAAACAGAGCATTGTAATTATCTGCCGCGCATTGATGGGATTGTCGGGTGACAATCTCTCCGGCCTTATTCTCAATGATATCAAATAAAAATACCGGCTTGTCCCAACCAAACCGCAAGTGAGTCAAACGGATATGATCCCCTTCAAACTGCCAGAGATAATGATTGTGCATGGTTAGCTTACACTGTGGTGCAATAGCGTACTCGCCTCGCTCTATGGTCTCTAACAGCGCCCCAGGGGTCATTTGGGAATGCTCACTGCGCCTTTTGATCAGTCCACTGCCCTCGCCCTGCCAGCCTATTAGAGAACTATTACTGGGGTTAACTTTAAAACTAAATCGGGTTAAGCGGTTTAGTCGTTCCCACAAATCTACCAATTTATTCACAGCACTCTCCTTTAATAAAACTTGATGGCGCTTGTTGATTACGTCAAACTAACGCACAATAGCGGTCTGCAATTTATTCATTGTTAGGGAATAACATATCCATGCAAACTTTAAAGTCTGGTGATAAATCACCTTCGTTTACACTGCAAAATCAACATGATGAAAGTGTCTCACTGAATGCACTTGCAGGCAAAAAAGCCTTAGTTTATTTTTACCCAAAAGCCATGACACCAGGTTGTACCACACAGGCACAAAATCTACGTGATCATATCACTGCGTTAACAGCATTAAATGTGACTGTACTGGGCATAAGCCCTGATCCAGTTGCCCGCCTGACTAAGTTCAGTGAGCGCGATGAATTAAATTTTGACCTGCTTGCTGATCCAGACCATGCCGTAGCGGATGCATTTGGTGTGTGGGGACTAAAGAAATTCATGGGCAGGGAGTTTGATGGTATCCATCGCCTATCGTTCTTAATTGACGAACAAGGCACTATCGAACACGTGTTCACCTCTGCGACGTTAAAGGCTGTACCGTTAACAGGCGAATTCAGTAAATTTAAAACCAAAGACCATCATCAGGTTGTACTTGATTATCTGACGAATAAATAACCATTTAATCCGTTAACACGTCTACCATGTAAACGCGTTAACGGATATTCCCCCACTTTATTCTTAACGGGTCTGCAATAGTGATGTTATTCTGCTTCTGACTCCAGCCCTGATTCTAACTCTGCTTCTATTTGAGATTCTCTTTTTGGCCAGGCATTAAACACAGCTTTAACTAATGTCGCCAGCGGGATAGCAAAGAATATTCCCCAGAACCCCCACAAGCCACCAAATAATATGACGGACATAATAATAGCGACCGGATGCAGGTTAACAGCTTCAGAGAACAAGATTGGCACCAGTAAATTACCGTCAAGCGCCTGCACAATGCCGTAGGCAACGATCATGTAGGTAAACTCGGGAGTAAAACCCCACTGGAACAAACCCACCAACATCACAGGGACGGTTACCACCGCCGCACCAATGTACGGAATTAAAACCGAGAATCCGACAGCAACCGCCAGCAGCGCTGCGTATTGTAAATCGGCAATAAAGAATACCAGCCAGGTACAGAACCCCACAATAATAATCTCAAATACCTTACCACGTATATAATTAGTAATTTGACCATTCATTTCAGTCCAAACTTCAGCGGCCAAGCGACGATTTTGTGGTAGCACCCGAACAAGATCCTGCAGCAGGCGCTTTTTATCCTTGAGCATGAAAAAAACCAGCAGAGGCACCAAAATTGAGTAGATCAGGATGGCGACCAAGTTAAACAAAGACGAAAACGATGCACTAACAATCGCCTCCCCGGAACCGACCACATGATCTTGCAGAGTAAGTAATGCGCCTTTTATCATTTCCGCATTAAACAGTTCAGGGCTTTCTTTCGGCAACATTAGCAAAAAATCCTGACCTTGTTTCAACATTGTCGGCATTGCCCGCACTAAATTAACCCCCTGGTGCCACACGGTAGGTACCAGTCCGAGCATTAACATCACCATGCTGCTAATGAATAACAACAAAATAACGAAGGTTGCCCAGGTTCTTGAAATACCAAGGCGCATGACCTGTATCAGCGGCCAATCTAATAAATAGGCCAAAACCAGCGCTACTAAAAACGGGGTGATCAGTCCACCAATAAAATAGATAACTGAAAAACCAAATACCAGCAGAAGAAATAAGGTAACAGCATGGGGGTCAGAAAAACGTTCCTGATACCAGCGAGACACGACAGAAATCATAAATTAATATTGCCTTAAGGTTGAGTATTGGGCTGCTGAATAGATAAACCGTGCGTTAATTTTCGCACTTGAATACGTAGCAATATGACACTATTTTCTAGCTCAGTCACTTCCTGACCAAGTGCAGATAAAAATGCAGGAATATCTTGGCGAGAACCAGTGTCCTTGAGTAATACAGTTACTTCATTACCCAATTGTGCCTGCTTTAGCCAAAGCTTTATCTTAATTAACGGCAATGGGCAAATATCAGCGCTAAAATCAAGTAATTTCATTTCATGTATCAGCATAGGTGAGATGAATAATTAATCACATTATCAACTGTTTTCGGACTATACACAACGCCAATCTTGCGGGTTTACCGTTTGATAAAACCACGCCATATGCTGTTGATCCGCTGGCACATCTGCAGCGAGAAACATACCCAACAACCATCCAACGTTTTAAATCACCCATGCATCTTCAATTAACCCTTCAGAAAACGCAGGGTCATCATCATAGATAGGATTATAGACACCCCCAGGTGCCGAGATCACTATCATAATACGGTCCGGGTAATGTTAATAAACGTTCCTTGTAAGTAATCTCCCAATGACCCAGCACAGGGCGTGTCCTTTAGCGAACCAACTTGCTTTAAACGGATTACTCATGCGGTGTATCTCAATGGGAAAATAGCGGCTAACTATTATAATGATGACCTACCACGATAGTAACGCCTAACTATGACAACGTGGCATTATAAATCGTTTAAAGTTCACTTTACAGTGCATAACACTAGCCAGTTAGAGATATAAAGTTAGGGGGAAAGTGTTAAAAACAAAAAAGCGACTAACCAGAGGGTCAGTCGCTTTTAGCTAAGTGGTTACAGAATCAAAAATTAGAAGTCGTAACGTACGGCTACCTGAAAATCATCATCCTTACCATCCACACCGTTAATGCGGTATTCAGCAATAGTGCGGAAATGTTTGTTGAAGTCATAACGCGCACCAAATACCAGGTCATCTACAGTGTCAGTCGTTGTTGTACCGTTATCCGTTTCCTGTGCGTTATACAATATTTGTGCACGCAGTTCTTTCGTGATCTTATATTCAGCCGTCAATTCATACCCAGTATGATCAATATCTTTACCTTCAAATTCAGAACCTTGAGCAAAGGTTGCGGCGACTTTCACTGGACCAGTTTTGTAACTAGCACCAAGCAGAATGAGTGAAGAATCGTAGTCATCTGTTGGCGAACTGCCGTTATAACCCGCCGCCAATGTTAGACCAAAATCAAGCGCATATGCAGCAGCCAGGCCATACGCCGCCGTGCTGATATCTTTGCTTGTGTCATCATCAAATACATACGAACCATCCAGCTGCAAAGCATCAAACTTATTGCTGTATTTCAGCATGCTGTTATCACGGTTCGTACCCTGGTTGTCTTTACTTACACCTAATGCATCATTACCGTACGCATTG
This sequence comes from Moritella sp., assembly GCA_047628235.1. Taxonomy (GTDB): domain Bacteria; phylum Pseudomonadota; class Gammaproteobacteria; order Enterobacterales; family Moritellaceae; genus Moritella. The sequence goes on along the minus strand of JBLHPA010000036.1, from coordinate 12,737 downwards.
GTGTAAGCGTTATCTGTCATATCTGCAACCAGCTCTAACGCACCATATTGGCGGCCATAACTGAACGAGCCGACATCACTCTTCACTCCGGCATAAGCCAAACGGGTTTTGGTTTTGTCTTGCTTTTCACCCGTTGCAACATCCCACTGTAATTCATACCGTGCAAATGCAGACATTGAGTCAGTAATATCTGATTTCAATTTAGCGCCGACCCGCACATAAGAATCATCACCAAATTCTGCATTTTTTTCTTCGCCACTAAAAAAATGGCCCGCATAAGCGCGTCCATACAAGTTAATAGATTGTCCATCATCTTTATAAACTTCGGCTGCGCCAGCCGCTGTAGCAACAAGGCTTGGTAAAAGTAGAGCTAGTAGTGTTTTTTTCATGTTGAATTCCATTCAGTTAACAAATGTAAAAAATAATTTTTGTTTAGTTGATTTACTTTAATAGCAATACTAGAGGGAATGTGTGACAGAGATATGCGATAATGATGAACAAAATATGTTGAACACATGACGGAATTATTACATCAATAGATTTCAAACCAATGATTTAAATGAAAATCACCTTATAAAGGCAATGGAATATGCAGAACAAGAATCTTAAAATATTGGTTATGTGCAGTGCGGGTTTAATGTTTATTAATATCTTAACCGGCACGTTGGGTGCTCATCTATGGCAAGACCAGCTGATACAACACCAAGGGGTAAACAACTTTGCCACCGCCCGTGATTATCTGTTTGTACACAGCCTGGCTATTATATTTTTAGCCTTACTGGATAATAAATTTCCCCACGGCAGATTTAACCTTATTGCTAGTCTACAACTATTATGCATCTGTTTATTTAGCGGCAGCCTGATGCTTTATGCATTAACGGGAGAAAAATGGCTCAGCCAGATAACCCCGTTGGGCGGCAGCGGCCTGATGCTGTCTTGGTTACTGCTTGTCTGGCGAGCCAGTAAAATAAAATAAAACTCCCTGCATAATAACGGCATAATATTAGATGCCTGATTCTAGTTATTACCTTTACTATATCCGAACTATACCCGAACTGTACCCAAGCTCCTTCAAAATACAGAAATCAGCAAGTCGAGGGGGCATCAGATCGAGCTATTAAGTTAAATTTCACAGTGAATGGATTCACGCAACCAAGTAAAGCCAGTCATCTCCCCGCCAGCTTGGATAACAAGGACGATAACATGAAATCAAACTCAAATTTGTTGGCCATTTGGGGCCTATTTAGTGCTTCAGCAGTCCCCTATCAACTATAATTTTATTCAAGTGGGTTATGCCAACATCAACGAAGAACATATTGATGAAGCGATAAGGGCCATCGAAGTTAATACCAGCCTACTAATCAGTCCTTCTACATACACCCGTTTCAGCTATTCCTATCATGCCTATGAAGAAGACCTGATTAATAGCCATACACTGGAACATACCAGTCAGAGCAGTCAGAGCAGTCAATTCACTTTAGGCCGACGTCTGCCGATACAGTCTAAAATAGATATGATGGTAGAAACAGGCTTGTTCTATGAGTTCAACCGGCAACATACCCTAGACTACGGGTGTGGCGATCGCGTTAAGTCATCACTTAGAGCTGAACCTAGATACCAGCTATGTCGATATCGGTGAAGAGTCTGAAATCGAATACGGCGCTGAATTTATCCTTAATCTCAGCAACCAGCTCTCGCTGGTATTAAATGGTTCCATGTCTGAAGAAACAGAAAGTGTTGGACTTGCGGCGCAGTTTAACTTCTAAAACAAACCATTATATTCCCCAATAAAAAAAGGTGCTCAATAAGGCACCTTCTTTTTATCTTTGACTCGAGCTCAATAGCATTCGACCTATATTCAACTTACTCGACCTGCTTTATCGTCATCGTTTCGGAGTCTACTTTCTCCGAGCTATAGGCGACGTGCTGACTGCCATCATAGCTTATGTTTCTCGCCGCAGGTGATTCTTTATTTAAGCGCATGCTGATCCTGTCGCCGATCACCAGCATACAAGGAGTAAGCACCAAGGTGAGTACCGTAGCAAACGTCAAACCACCAGCTACGGCGGTGGCTAGCTGAGACCACCACTGCGTGGAAGGCGCACCAAAAGTGGTGGTGCGATTAACAATATCAACATTCATCTGCAATACCATTGGCATCAGCCCCAGAATAGTGGTCACTGTTGTTAACATAACCGGACGCAATCTTTGAGCGCCAGTACGCAACACCGATTCCACCGCCGACAAACCCTGCTGTTTCAATACATTATAAGTATCAATCAACACAATGTTATTATTCACCACAATCCCCGCAAGTGCGATAACGCCAATCCCCGACATAACAATGCCAAAGGGTTCCTGCACGATGATTAATCCTAAAAAGACACCAACAGTGGAAAAAATAACCGCGGTTAAAATGAGAAACGCCTGGTAGAAAGAATTAAACTGGGTCACCAAAATAATCGCCATCACCGCCAGCGCGATCAATAATGCATTTTTTAGAAACTCCGCCGATTCTTGCTGGTTTTCATTCTGACCGCGTAAGCGAATATTGACCCGAGGATCAAGTTCCAGTCCGGGAACAAGCTTCATCAGTTTAGGCAATTCTTCATTTAGGTTATACCCAGGCAGCAGATCCGCCTCAACCTTCAACGCCTGCCGGCCGTCAACCTTACGCACAGTGTCTTTCTTTTGCTCAGGCGTGAGCGTTGAGAAAACACTTAACGGCACCTGTCCTGATGCCGTTTTTAAGCGTAAATTTTCTAATCGATCAATGTGACGATAACGGTCGGAGAAACGCACGCGAATATCCATTTCATCATCAACATCATCAGCGCGATAGCCGCCTAAGCGTAATCCAGTCGTCACAAATTGCACATTGTTACCCACCAACAGTGCATCAGCACCATAACGCGCAGCAATGCCGCGATCAATCTTGATCTGCCACTCTATACCGGGTTTGGTGCCATTATCACTCACGTTGGTAAATATTTGCTGTGTCGCAATAACCGCTCTAATTTTAGCTAACGCTGGTTCCAGTAATTCCGGATAGCGAGAGCTTATCTCTAACTGCAAATCTTTCCCCTGCGGAGGACCACTTTCATCTTTACGCGCCTCAATTTGCAGACCAGCAAGACTTTCGGTTTTCGCTAATATATCGGTGATAATGACATCCGCTTTACGGCGCAACTGCCAATCGACTAAATTCACCCGCATCGAACCAATCTGCTCACCATTACGGTCACTCTTACCGGTTCGTACATACAGCGTTTCAATCTCAGGCATGCCTAATAATTTGGCCTCAACCTGCTTCATTAATTCATCTTGCTCATAAATAGACAGATCGCCCTGCGAACGCACGATAATATTAAATCCAGGCGGTTCAATTTCCGGAAAAAACTCAGAGCCTTGACCGTATACACCATACGCCTTAATCACCAGAAAAGAGAATAATATCGCACCGCCCAAACACCACCAGGGTCTTGCAATAGCGGCATTAAGCAGTTTGATATAACGTCCCGTTAATCCCGGCATGCGGGTTAAATCACCGTGTTCAGCAACCTGGATCTGTTTTTTCTCCAGGCTTGACAGTTTACGACTGCGGCCAAAGATGCCGCCCAAGGTCGGGACAAAGATTAATGCCATTAATAGCGAAGCTGATAGTGTCGTGATCAAGGTTAAGGGCAGGAATTTCATAAACTCCCCCATCATCCCAGGCCAAAACAGTAAAGGGGCAAACGCGGCCAACGTCGTGGCAGTAGACGCTATAATTGGCCAGGCCATGCGCTTTGCGGCTAAACTATAAGCTTCCTTATTGCTTTTTCCTTCATTCATCTCCCGATCGGCAAATTCGGTCACCACAATGGCGCCGTCAACCAACATGCCGACCGCCATAATGAGTGCAAATAATACCACGGTGTTAATGGTATATCCCCACATTGACAGCATCAGAATACCAGCTAAAAAAGATCCCGGAATAGATATCCCAACCAGCAACGCACTGCGTCCGCCTAGGGTTGCGATAATCACGATAACCACCAGCAATACAGCAGATAAGACGTTATTCTGCAAATCACTGAGCATATCTTTAACGTCTTTAGAGCTATCGCCGGTAAAGTCGTATTTAATCACCCCCTGCCAGTAAGCACTATCCTCGATAACCAAGGCTTTCACTTTCGCCACCGTCTCAATAATGTTTTCACCGGGGCGTTTTTTTACCTCTAAAGCAACGGCAGCCTTGCCATCAATCCGCGCAAAAGAGGTGGGGTCTTTATAAGACCGGCGCACCTCCGCCACATCACCAAAGGTAATCACCCGTGTGCCTTCAACTTTAACTGGCAGATCTAACACATCTTTCAGCGAATCAAACACGGATGGCACCTTGATCGGAAAGCGGCCCTGACCACTATCAAGCGTACCTGCTGCTACCAATAAATTATTACGTGAAATAAGATTATAAATATCATTTTGATCCAGGTTATAGCTCTCCATTAATAGGGGATCAACCAAGATCTCGATCATATCTTCTCTATCACCGCCAACGCTGACTTCCAGCACTTCAGTCAGGGCTTCGATTTTATGCTTTAACTCCCGTGATACTGTCACTAAAGCCCGCTCGGCAACATCACCGGACAAAATAACGGTTAATGCCGGTTTCTGCGTCGCCATCGTGACCTCTTTAATGACCGGCTCTTCAGAATCATCCGGCAGAAGTGCTTTGGCTAGACTCACTTTTTCACGTACATTGGCCAACGCAGCATCACCATCAATACCGGCATGAAACTCCAGTTGGATCGAAGCGTGCCCCTCACTGGCTGTCGAGATCATCTCTTTTAAACCATCAAGACCCCGTAACTCCTGCTCCAGCGGCCTAAGGAGTGAGCGTTCACCATCTTCCGGCGCAATGCCTTGGTGATTAATTGAAACGTAAATAATGGGAATGGGCACATCCGGTTCCGCTTCTTTCGGAATGTTAAAGTAGGTGACAGAACCAGCAATAAGAATGAGTAACAACAACATGATAACGGTGCGGCCGTGGCTCAATGCTGCAGAGATAATACTATTCATGATTGCCCTCCCGTCAATATCGCATCAACCCGATCACCGTCACGCACAAAACCCTGTCCAACGGTGATAACCACAGGCTTTTTACCCAAACCGGTGAGCCAAGTGCCTTCAGCATCCGCTTTAAGAATATCAATCGGGGTAAATACCACGTGCTTATCAACGATGGTTTTAACGCCAATAACCCCAACCTCATCAAGCGCCAGCGTAGCGGGTGATAATTTAACGGCCCACTCCTGACTCAACGGCAAAGATAACTCAGCGCTACCACCAGCAGATAAGGTCTGATCCTTATTATCTATGGACACTTCAATCCGAAAAGTATTGGTCGCGTCATTGGCAACCCGGGAGATATAACGTACCTTGCCAGTAACCTGTTGCCCGCCAACCATTCTTACCTGTGCAACCTGGCCCAGCTGTACATTAGCAACATCACCTTCAGTAACATCAGCACGTACAATTAAGGGATCAATATCAGTAATAGTGGCAATCTGGTTACCTTTGGCCAAGTAGTCTCCAACCTCAACATGACGCTCATTTAAGATACCCGAAATAGGCGCCGTTATAACCGTTTTATCTAGCTGCAACTGTAAGCTAAATACGCTCGTCTCAGCATCACTGAGTGCCGATGCGGCAGCAGCTAAATGGGCTTTGCCTTGAAATCCTTTAACCGCGAGCTGCTGCGCCCCGCTAAATTCAATGTCACGCTGTTTGTATAATGTTTTCGCACGTTTTAATTGTTGAGGTAAATCATTAACTTCCATTTTAACGATTACATCGCCTTTTTTTACATAACTCCCCCGCACCGCTAGCACCTCTGCGACCCGCCCGGGCAATTCAGCGCCTAATGTTGTCTGCCGATCCGCGCCGGTACGACCATACAGAGTAATAGCGCGGGTAATCAGTTCAGCATCAAATTGCTCAGCCCTTACTTTGGGAATCGGTTTACTCACCACAACCTGCGTAGCATCGGACTGCTTAGTATCAGACAGCGCCGCATCGGGGTTACTCGCGGTACCCGTTGTCATCCACAGCACAAATGCCACTGCAATAAACGAGGCCTGAAATAATGGTTTCTTGATTATTGCCGGAGCGGTAAAGTTCGTCATAGTCATTCCTTTGATCTGAGCAGAACAGCTATAATGCAACATATTTAACAGGATAGAAACAGAATGCATGAAAAAATAAGACGATCGGTCATAAATACAAAATCATCAGTCAAAAGAACTCGCGAATTTATAAGGGATTTATGGTGAAGTCAGGGCAATAAAAATAAGGGGGATAAGATTCGCGCCTGGTGGGCACCAGACTGCGAATTTAGAAATGACCGATGCTAACTAGATTGAAAAGCTTGAACCACAGCCGCAGGTAGTCGTTGCATTCGGGTTATTAACCAGAAAACGTGAGCCTTCCAATCCATCGATATAATCAACAGTGCCGTCCACGAGGTACTGCAAACTCATCGAATCAACAACCATAGTCACACTGTTTTTTTCAATGACAGTGTCACCCGGATTGATCTTCTCGTCAAAAGTAAAACCGTAAGAAAAACCAGAACAGCCGCCACCGGTAACATAAACGCGTAATTTAAGCGCTAGATTCTCTTCTTCTGTGATCAACTCTTTCACTTTCGCCGCAGCCGCATCGCTGAAATGGATCGGCAATGCCAATTCATCCGAAGTAGCTCCCGTTTCAATAGCCGCAGAGACAACTACCTGCTCAACAATCTCATCATTATCAGGCTTCGCAGCGCCTACATCAGTAAATAGTTCCATCTTCTATCTCACTTAAATTCAATTTATATCGTTCGATTATCTAATACCTGACTAAATCAGTCAACTATCATCTGTCCAACTAACACCATCAATTAACCAGAGACACCTTGATTCAGCGTCTTCCCGCACTATTAATATTAACCTTCTATCGATTCGCTGGCTTGCAATACAGCGCCCCATTCAAAGCTGTGTTTTAAACTAAGCCCCGAATTCCAGCGATTTCCCTTCACGCTACCGATAAACGATACTCGTTCAGGTACAAATCCGAGCGGAAATTTAACCGACGCTTCGATAGTTTGAAAATAGCGAAATGAAAAAGTTAACTTTTTCTTTGTGCCATCTACTAACTCGCGCCATTTATATTCAACCGGATGTCCATCAAGGCTGCCATAAAATATTAACTGGCCAGTGCCTTTTATATGCCGTTTCTTTTTTTCTACCTGCATCAAAACCAACCGCATATAGTAATAATCGTCACTCACCTCTGGGGTAAAGGTAAGGCTTTCCAGTTGTACGCCATTAATCACTTGCTCCGGAGCCATAATCCGCTGATAAAAAACCAGTTCCCGCCTTAGCGCTACATTTTCATTAAAGAGTTGTCGTTGCTGTTCATTGAGTTGCTCAACCAACGTCTGCGAGGTCTGTAAATCAACATCAACCTGTGCGTTAACCCGGTTAGTTGCCAGTAATGCTGCATTTAGGCGCATAACTTCATCTTCTTTGATGGTGAGTTCTGCACTCAATTCGATGCTGTTTAAATAGGAGAAACCGTAACCCAATAATATAGCCAGCGCTAATAACACAAAATAACGCGGTTTAAAATACTTCAACATGCTAACCCTTACTCAACAAAAGCATGAAAACAAGCCGCTAGTTTAACGATTATCCCGGTTAAAACAAAGACATTATTTAAAATGTAAAAAGCGACGATTTAACCATTTGTCGACTTAATAGGGTTATGCCCAAGCTACTGATAGGCGCAAAAACGGCCCAGTTTTGTCATATTTGAAAAGAGAATAACCATTCTCTGCCTATTACATCTTATTCTGGCACTCAAGCTACTCTCTGAGTTAGCATTTTGAAGTAGTTTGGGTATAATCAACGCTTCTAAATTGATCAACTCTGACTGTAGATAAAAGGATTGCAGATGTCCAAATCAGCCCAACTTTTCACTCAAGCTCAAGCCATCATCCCAGGGGGCGTTAATTCTCCGGTACGTGCATTTAATGGCGTTGGTGGTACCCCATTATTCATTCAGCGTGCCGCAGGTTCCCGCATTTTTGATGTCGACGATAATGCTTATATTGATTACGTGGGTTCATGGGGACCAATGATCCTGGGGCATAATCATCCTGCGATCAAAAACGCCGTACTTGCCGCTGTTGAAAATGGCTTAAGTTTTGGCGCCCCAACTGAAATTGAAGTGATCATGGCTCAAAAAGTACAATCGATGGTGCCTTCGATGGAGCAGGTTCGCATGGTTAGCTCCGGCACCGAAGCGACCATGAGTGCGATCCGTCTAGCACGTGGTTACACCAAGCGTGACAAAATCTTAAAATTTGAAGGTTGCTATCATGGCCACGCTGATTCACTGCTGGTTAAAGCTGGTTCAGGTGCGCTTACCCTTGGCCAGCCTAGCTCACCGGGTATTCCCGCTGATTTTGCTAAGCATACCCTCACTGCAACTTACAATGACCTAAACTCCGTTGCTACGTTATTCGCTGAATATCCAGAAGATATTTCCTGCATTATTGTAGAGCCAGTCGCCGGTAACATGAACTGCATTCCGCCACAACCGGGTTTTCTGCAAGGCTTACGCGCGATCTGTGATCAATATAATGCGGTGTTAATCTTTGACGAAGTGATGACAGGATTTCGTGTTGCCACTGGCTGTGCTCAAGCCCTCTACCAGGTAAAACCAGATCTAACGACACTGGGCAAGGTAATTGGCGGTGGCATGCCTGTCGGCGCCTTTGGTGGTAAATTAGACATTATGCAGTACATCGCCCCAACTGGCCCGGTTTACCAGGCCGGAACCTTGTCTGGTAACCCAATAGCAATGGCTGCGGGCCTCGCCTCATTATCGGAAATTGATGATCCTGCCGTTGCTGAAAAACTAGCCCATAGCACACAACAGCTTGCTGAAGGCCTCAAAGCCGCCGCCGCACGCCAAAATATCCCACTCGCAGTTAACTACGTGGGCGGTATGTTCGGATTCTTCTTTACCGAGCAGGCTGAAGTGACCTGTTTTGCTGATGTTTGCCAATGTGATACAGGACGCTTTAAACAATTTTTCCATCTTATGTTAGCTGAAGGGGTATATCTGGCTCCCTCAGCATTTGAAGCTGGCTTCATGTCAACAGCCCATACCGAAGAGGATATCGCACAAACAATCGCCGCTGCGGAGCGTTGCTTTGCGACAATAGCCGCATAAAAAGTATGACAAAAGTACCATTTTAAAGTTTTGTAAAGCCCTATTTTTAGGGTTTTTTTTTGCTTAAAATCGACCAAACCGCAAAAAATCCTGACTCAGACAACAGCCTAAAATCAGTTGAAATCACACAAGTAATCTTATAAAGATGATTAATTATCTATAAAAGGTATAATCCCCCACGCTAAACAACTGCCTGCCATGGCCAGTATAATAAAACTAAACTTTTTTGCCGACAGGCCGAAAGTACTAATGCATAGGTTAATGGTCTTAGAAAATAATTAATAAATAGCTAATACTTATTAACTAGGACGCTCGCTATTACCATTGCGCTTATAAACTGCACTTATAAATATGGACTCAATATGAAAAAAAAACTACTTGCACTCACTCTTCTTACCGGACTTTCAAATAACGTGATGGCCGATGTTATTGGGACCTATTTTGGTGGCGATATCTGGCTGTCTGGCGTTGACGGTAATCTAAAATATAATTCGGAAGAATTTAATACAAGTTATGAAGATACTTACAACTATCGGATCTATGCGAAATTTGAGCACCCAATACCGCTAATCCCAAACGCTTCACTGCGTTTCTCCAATATCGATGTGGAAGGTAGCGGTAGCAATGAAAATATAAACTTGAAGACCATGGATTATACCTTGTACTACGAGTTTCTTGATAACTCTATCGTCTCACTTGATGCCGGTATAACCTTACGTATGCTCGAAGGAACCTACCAGGATGGTGGCGACAAACACGATTTTGATGCACCTCTGCCGATGGGTTACCTTTCTGCAGAAGTGGGTCTGCCACTCTTCCCGTTAAAAGGTTTTGCCATGGTTAATGCGATCGGCCTAGCCGGAGATACATATAGCGATGCCGAAATCGGTGTTGCTTACCTGATCAACCCAGGTTACGTACTGGACTGGTCAATTCGTGCCGGTTATCGCATCCAGAAGCTTGACTTGGATGATATTGACAATGTGACAGCAGATGCCACTATTGACGGTGCGTTTGTAGGTTTTGAAGGTCACTTCTAAGCAACATGCGCCTAGTGCGGCGAGGTTATATTCTCACCGCACTTAATTCCTCTTCTAACTTCTAACAACAGCCTCCTAATTAATCACCAAACTTTCAGCACTTCTCAGCTTTAAATAGTCACTAAACACGGTTAATGCGCCACTCGACCCCGTCAATTTCGCTGATTTATTATTATCTTTACCGATCCAGACGGTGACAACATCTCGATTATCTAGCCCCACAAACCAGCTATCACGTAACTTATCGGTCGTGCCGGTCTTACCGGCCAAGCTAATATCTGGGAATTGCCAACTTAACCGTCTGGCAGTGCCCTGCTTAGCGACGAGGCTCATATTATAGATAGTCAATTCGGCATCTTTTTGCGCAAATCGGGGCTCCCCTTGCAGCGCTTGTTGATAAACCAAATCACCTTCCTCATCAACCACTGCAACTAACCCAGTTAATTTATGGTATTCACCTAAGGTCGCGATAGTCTGGTACATTTGTGAAACTTGAAACGGGGACATATTAAGCGCTCCCAGTAGCATTGAAGGATAATGGTTATCGACTTTTTCAACGCCCAGTCGGTGTAAGCTATCGATCACACTATCCACACCCAGCGCCATGCCCAGATTAACAGTCGGAACATTTAGCGATTGCATCAACGCCTGATACAGAGGAACCTCTCCTCGATATTTGCGATCATAATTTTTCGGCTGCCAATTTTTACCATACTGGTTGTTTAACTGAATTGGCTTATCTTCTAACGGGCTATTCAACTCATAACCTTGCTCAAACGCGGTCAAATAAATCGCAGGTTTGACCAGAGAGCCGATAGATCGGGAAGCGTCAAGAGCGCGATTAAATCCGGCATATTGGGTATTTCGCCCGCCAACCATCGCCGTAACCCGGCCATAATGTCGGTCAGTTACCACCACCGCAACCTCAAGCCCGGTAATGGCTCGGGCTTTTTCTAGCCTTGGCAGGGTCTGAGTGATCGCTTGTTCGACCGCTCGTTGCGCCAGCGGATCTAAGCTGGTGTAGATCTTCAAACCCGATTGGTCATAGAGCGCATCCCCAAAGGTCACTTTTAGTTCGCGGCGAAGCAACGAGATGAATGCCGGTGCTTTTGACACGCTCATATGCCCACGGGGGATCACGTTTAGCGGCCTATCAATAGCAGCACGATATTCCGCAGTACTAATATGGCCATTTTTGGCTAACAGGCGAATAATCATGTCACGGCGATCTTGCGCTCGTTCCGGGTAACGCCAGGGATCGTAAAATGAAGGGCCTTTCACAACGGCAACTAAAAACGCGATTTGATCAATACTTAACTCCGGCACAGGACGACCGAAATAGAAATAACTCGCCAGACCGAAGCCATAGACGCCATCGCTGTAATTCTGGCCTAAATAAACCTCGTTGAGATAACCACTTAACACCGCATCTTTACTCAGCCGGTAGTTCATCAAAATGGCCATATAGGCTTCATTAAACTTGCGCCATAAACTGCGCTGGCGGGTTAAAAAAAAGTTTTTAACCAACTGCTGGGTTAACGTACTACCTCCCTGCACCGTTCTTCCCGCATTCATATTCGCCATCGCCGCACGAATAATAGCAACAGGTGATACGCCGTTATGGTGGTAGAAGTTGCGGTCTTCCACCAACAGTAACGTATCAATCAGTAATTGCGGATAATTCTGCAATTCCACCAAAATACGATCTTCCTGATTGGGTGCCTGCAAGGTATCCAATAACATAGGATCAAGGTTAACTGCATTTAAGTAACGCCCTGTTATTTGATCACGGATGCTCAGTAAGCGATTATTTTCAAAACTGAGAAACAGTCGCTGACTCGGCTCAGTACCATCCAGATAGGCAAAGCTACGCCGAACCAGTTCCACTTTGCTGCTTGAGGCTGAATACTGCCCCGGTTTGGTCGGGGTGGCTACTTTCAAATAATTGAGCAATTCCAGTTCATCGATCAGCTTATCGTGGGGCAGATACATAGCAGGGCTTAACACCAAACTGCGGGCATAGATCTGCGCCGGCGTATGCCAGATAGGACCAGAAAATCGGGCCTGGATCTTACTGTCCAGATAGATACCATATAAGATGAAAATAGCCGAAAAAGCCAGGCTGCATTTTAATAACAAGAAGCAGAGCCGTTTTGGCCAGGTATGTTGCTTAGCTTTATTATGACGGGTCTTTTTTCTTACGGCTGCTTTTTGTTTGGAAGTTTGTTTGACTGCTGTTTTAACAGTCTTTTTACGTTTCGTAACCGTCTTAGTCTTATCATTACTTACGGGACTTTTAGCCAATGGTGAGCACCCTAGAAATTTGGTCAAATATACGCTGCATAATGGCCCTAGTTTACCTTGTTACTCTCTAACTAACTATGGTTTGGCGTGATATTTAATTCAAATCATAGGCTCAGACAG
>JBLHPA010000035.1:0-22499 GCA_047628235.1 Moritella sp. | reverse complement strand
TTAATTTAAGTGAAAAATCTAAAGAAAAAATGCACTCATTTTGTGCTATCTCTTCTTTCAAAATATCCGCCTGCAAGGTACCCCTAACTTTACTGAACGTTGTCTGCTTCAGTTGTTGATATTCCTCTGCTAAGTTCAGCATATCCACCATTAACATTTGCCCTGAAATACCCAGTAACGCGAGGCCCAAACCATTGTGTCCAGCTGGTAAGGTCTGCCGATAGACGGGTCTCTGCCCTGCACCTATGCCACGTTCTGCTATTCCGCGTTCTGATAAATAGGCTTCAATCTTGGCATTTACTGCTTTCCATGATCCCGTTTTAGTCAGATACAGTTCCACTTGTTGATCTATCGCCGTATGTAAAAACCAGGCCATAAAAATTGCAGCGGGGCCATTAATTGTCATAGAAACAGAGGTCGCCGGCTCGCAAAGGTCAATGCCAGAGTAAAGCAATTTCATGTCGTCTAATGTTGCAATGGAGACACCAGACATGCCAATACAGGCAAATACATCAGGACTAAGCCCGGGATCATGGCCGTATAACGAGTTAGGGTCAAAAGCGGTCGATAACCGGATGGATTTTTGCCCACGGATCAAGTAATGAAAACGCCTGTTGGTATCCTCTGGCGTTCCTTCTCCGGCAAACATCCGAGTCGGATCCTCAGCGGTGTGCCGTGTGGGATAAACGCCGGCAGTAAAAGGATAGTTACCCGGTGCATTCTCCTCCAAAATATATTTAATTATCTCATCCCAGTGTTTTCCATCTGGTCGAGTGACATGGGGAATGCATGTACCACTTAAACTAACAAAATGTGCTTCATGTTCACCGTACTCTTTATCACGGCTCTCTTGCGCACCATATTCTTGCCTAGCCTGTTTTTGCGGAGAAGTGGCTGCATTATAGGTAATAGACACCTCATCTATATCGAGAACAGCATCGTGTTCAAACCAGTCAAGTAGCGCAGTCTTTAACGGACTTGCTAACTGCACCAGTAGCTGATCATAACGTTGTCTTAACGCCTGTAATAAAGCCTCATTTGAACTATCTTTTGTACTATCTTTAGAAATGTCTTCGAAAATGTCGTTAGAAATCGCAGTTAAGTTATCCGCCTGTTTATAACTTTCCAGTGGTGGGGGTAAACAAGGATCTTTAAGGTCAGCTAACGTTTGATAACAATTTTGAATTTTATTCACCAAGTCAATTTGCTGAACATTTTCAACGCCCATTTCTTGCTGTTGGCGACAGATCGTCGTCAAATAATCCGGATTGGCCAGCTGTAGTCGGCTCTCTGTAAGTGACCAGTCATATTGCGGGTACTGCACCAGCGTTTGTTGATAATAAGCTTGTTGTTTAGCCGCAGCGGCAAATGGAAGTTGCGTGGCTAAATAAGCAACAAAACGATTAAAACCGTGATCCTGATAATGGGTTGCCACCATAGGAAAGATAGGCGCGTCGAGCTCACTGTGGCCTTGATGGTAGCGCCACTGCCGCTGGATATCAGCAAATGCATCTTCACTGCCCTGCTGATCGGCTTTATTTAAAATGACCGCATCGGCAAACTGCAGCATCTCTATCTTTTCGAGTTGGCTGCTGGAACCGTAATCCTTGGTCATCAGATAGATACTATAATCAACCAGATCAACGATGGAGCTGTCATTTTGGCCAATGCCGGCACTCTCAATCAGGATCAAATCAAAACCTTGGTTAATAAGTACGGGTATACATGTCTGCAGTGACTGACTTAATGATACATTTGCCTGCCGTGTTGCCATGGATCGCATATACAATCGAGGATCAGGCAATGCATTAATGCGGATGCGATCACCAAGCAGAGCACCACCGGTCTTTTTCCAACTGGGATCGACCGCCAAATAAGCAATACGGATATCTGGGTACAGAGCCAATAATGCCTGCAACAATTCATCAATAAACGTGCTTTTCCCTGCCCCTCCAGTACCCGTGATACCCATCACTACTTTTTGTGGTTTGCACAATAGCTTGTACGATGGCTTGTTTGGTGAATCGTGTGGTAAATCGTTTTCAATGCTCGATAGCCACTGTCCCAGGCGCAGATCAGATACTGGCGCATTCTGGATTGCATCATTTTCTGGCCCGCTACTGTCTTGCCATGGCTGACGAACCGCCGTTAACCGCTGGATAAGGTCAGTGATCATCGAGTCCAAATTAAGCTTATCCGCACTGGTATAAACGCGTGTCACCCCAGCCTGCTCTAAACGTCTCGCTTCGGCCGGCGTTATCGTTGCTCCACCACCGACAAATATCGCCAGTTTTGCGCCCTGCTCTTTTAAATAATCTAGTAAATAAAGCAGGTACTGGTTATGGCCCCCCTGATAGGAACTGATTGCTATCGCATCGACATTTTCTTGCAGTGCAGCAACCACCACTTCCTGTACACTGCGGTTTATCCCCAGAGGGATAACCTCAACCCCTCGCGCCTGTAACAAACGCCGCACTATATTAATAGCCGCATCATGACCATCAAACAGGCAGGTGGCAGTTAGAATTCGTAATGGTGAGGTACACTTACTCATGTCTGAGGTATCTTTTTCCATTGCCATAACTCTTCACCCGATTGTCACCTTTTAACTATTCACTATTCACTATTCACTATTCACTATTCAACTAGCTCTCTAATTCTAAATCAGCAATTAATACAGCTAAAAAGCGTGCAGATTCACCGCCAGTAATAGAACGATGATCAAAGGTAAGCGAAAGCGGTAGGAATGTGTGCTCAACAACTTCAGCACTATTACTCGCAGTCACGGCATTAGATGAAAAAGCGAGGCGCTGGAATAAACGCCCTGTGCCCAAAATGGAAACCGTAGGCGGAATAACGATAGGATTAGCATATTTTCCTGCCATATTACCAAAATTTGATAGAGTAATCGTATTGCCACGCAGATCTTCAGCCGCAACCTTGCGTTGTACAACCAACTCTTTCAGGGTATTAATTTTGTCCCTTAGTGAATGTGCATCATAATTTTCCACATTCCGGATCACAGGTACAAACAGCCCATCTTTGGTATCGACAGCAAGACCAAGGTGGATCTGTTTAAGGATCCTTCGACCGATGGCATGGCTGTCATACCACGCATTTAGACTGGGTTCCGCTTTACAGGCTTGCACCATTGCGCGAATAACCCGAACGGTAACATCTCCCTGCACCGACCATTGTGAAATATCAGCATCATCTTGGAGAGTGACAGGTACAACTTCAGCGTGCGCCTGAGCCATGGCTTTGGCCATACTGCGCCTTACCCCTTTCAGGGGAACCAATTCCCCCACTTCAGCAAAAATCTTGTCCACCCGTTCAATATCCGCGACAGTGATAGTACCATCCGGTCCTGAGGGCGTAACAACGGCCAGGTCAATATTGAGCCTATGTGCCAATGCTCTCACGGCAGGTGTCGCTTTCACCCCGACACTACTTGCAGATATTGATTGGGCACTCTCCTTTAGCTTACCTTGCGCAGTATGTAATTCTCCAACCACTGAAGTAGATTTAGTTGGTCGGGTAGCCTCGGTTGATTCACGTTCTGGCTTATCATCAACGTCTGGATTGGCTACATCCTGGGCAAATTCCACCAGCGGATCCCCCGTGTGAATAATGTCTCCAACCTGGCCATATAGTTTAAGCACCGTTGCTGTTTGCGGACACGGGATCTCGACAATGGCCTTGGCCGTTTCCATTGACACCATAAGTTGATCAACCGCCACAACATCTCCCGGTTTAATAAACCATTTCACAATTTCCGCTTCAGGTAAACCTTCCCCTAAATCGGGTAATTTAAAAATACGCATCAGAACTCCATAACCTTATTAACAGCAGAAACAATGCGCTCAACGGTTGGCATATAATAATGCTCTAACTTAGCAAGCGGCATGATGGTGTCATAACCCGTCACCCGCTGTACCGGGGCAAGTAGCGACATCAAGCCCTCTTCAGCAATAATAGCCGCGATTTCTGAAGCGACCCCGCCCGTTTTAGCCGCCTCAGAGACGATCACACAACGACCCGTTTTCGCTATCGATGTTAAAATGGTGTCTTTATCAATTGGCTTTATCGTTGCAAGATCAATAACCTCTGCATAAACATCTTGCTCAGCCAATTGATCGGCTGCAAGTTGTGTTTCATATAACATAGCGCCCCAACTGATTAAGCTCACATCGCTCCCTTCCCTGAGGGTAAAGCAGACATCCAGCGGTAATGCCTTACCATTCGTTTCAACAGCTTCGGTTTGTAATCGATATATTCGCTTGGGCTCAAGAAAAACGACAGGATCAGGGTCACGTATGGCTGCAAGTAACAAACCATAGGCGCGTCCCGGAGACGATGGGATCACAACCCGAATACCAGGCACATGTGCAAAGATTGCTTCGGTACTTTCACTGTGATGTTCCGGCGCGTGGATCCCGCCGCCGTAAGGCGCGCGTAATACCATGGCGCAACTTAAGCGACCACGAGTGCGGTTGCGCATTCTCCCTGCGTGACAAATAAATTGATCAAAAGCAGCATAGATAAAACCCATAAATTGGATTTCTGCTACCGGTTTAAAACCTTGCGCGGCAAGACCAATTGACATACCGCAGATCAACGATTCTGCCAGCGGTGTGTCAATCACCCGCTCACGGCCAAATTGACTCTGAAGTCCATCAGTAGCTCGAAATACCCCGCCATTTACGCCAACGTCCTCACCCAATACCAGCACGTTTGAGTCCGCGGCCATCGCATCCGCTAAAGCACAATTAACAGCTTCAATCAGTGTTATGTCCTTCATTCGTCACCTTCCTTAAGGTGCATATTTTTCACCTGCTGGTATTGATCAAGATAATACTCAGGCAACACTGCATACAAATACTCAAACATGCTTTCAGGTGCTTGGGGCGCTACCGCAAGATAACGTGCAACGGCCAGTTCTACTTCTTCACTGCATTGCTGCTCAATTTGTTCAAATTGCGTTTTATCTAATATCATTTCAGCGCGCAATAGTGACTTCAGCCTAGTGATCGGTTCTTTTTGCCAAGCCTCACCTACTTTCTCATCTTTACGGTATCGTGATGCATCATCAGCAGTCGTATGATCGGATAATCGATAGGTAAGCGCTTCAATCATGTGAGGCCCTTGCCCCTGCCGTGCCCGTTCAATTGCCTGCTTTATTTTTAAGTAACAAGCGATCACATCATTACCGTCCACCTGTTCACAGCTGATCCCACCAGCAATCGCTTTTTGTGCCAGTGTCGTGCAATGTGACTGCGCGCTGCGTGGCACCGAGATTGCCCACTGATTATTATTGATAATAAACACGAGCGGCAACTGCCAAACACCAGCGGCATTTAGTGACTCGTAAAAGTCTCCCTTTGACGTAGCGCCATCACCACATACGACAACCGCCACCCTTGGCTCTTTGCGTAGTTTAAGGGCATAACTGATGCCCACGGCGTGACAACACTGAGTCGCAATCGGCACAGTGTAAGGCATATCTTCTCTGGGGCCTTTATAGTCCATCCCGCGCTCATCACCGCCCCAGTACATCAGTACCTCTTCCGGTTTAACACCACGAATAAATAGCGCCGCGGTTTCCCGATAAGCCTGAATGAACACATCCTCCTCGCGCATCGCTTTACCAATTGCCGCTCCCACCGCCTCTTGACCAAGGCATGAGGCATAAGTGCCAAGCCGCCCGGTACGCTGCAAGGCGATCGTTTTACAATCAAAGGTACGAGTCAGTAACATCCAGCGGTAAAACTCCACCAGCAAAGCGTCATTTACGCCAGCTGCAGACAAATTATGTAATGATTCATAAAGCCTACCGCTGGCATCCAGATATTGGGTATATTCAACGGCAAAATTGGTTACCTGCTTTTTATTCTTGGTCATAAAACGACTCCACTCGGTGTACCAGTTAAGATCTGCTCCGCCATCCTATCGGCAATCACAGCGGTGGCGATGTGCTGCTGCCTTGCAAGGGTAAATATAGCCAATAATGTGTCATACAATGCCGCCATTTTTTTTTGTAGAACAATCGGTTCATTAAGGTAGGCTATTTGTAAAATACCGCCAGAATTAATCACATAATCAGGGGCATAGAGGATATTCTTGGCCATTAACTGCTTCCCCATATCACGGCTTATGAGCTGATTGTTTGCAGACCCAGCAATAATTGATGCTTTAAGCCGGGCTATAGATACAGGGTTTATTGTTTGTCCTAATGCGCAGGGAGAAAATACATCGCAATTAACGGCATATAAATCATCTTTACTGACCACTTGCGCCCCGAACTCTACCGCAAGTCGCAGGGCAGTCGCCTGGTTTGGATCTGCGACTGTCAACCGCACCCCTTCTTGATGCAGCAATTTAGCCAATGCGTATCCAACATTTCCAACCCCCTGGATCGCGACGTGCAAGCCACTGAGCGAGTCACGGTGCAATTTAAATTTAACCGCCGCTTTAATGCCGTAATAAACCCCCTTCGCCGTATAAGGCGATGGGTCACCGGAAGCGATTCCAACAGCACTAGTACACACAACATGCTTGGTTTGACTGGCAATAATATCCATATCGGCAATATTAGTGCCACTATCCATTGCAGTGATGTAGCGGCCATTGAGACTTTCAACAAAACAACCAAATGCTGAAAATAACGCGCTTCTGTCGGTAATGTGTGCGGGCTTTAAGATAACGGCTTTACCACCGCCGAAAGGCAATCTGTTAATTGCAGACTTAAAACTCATGCCAGCCGCTAAATTTAGCGCATCTTTAACGGCCGCATGCGTAGAATCATAAGCAACAAGACGGCAACCCCCAATTGCTGGACCAAACTTTGTGCTATGAATAGCAATTATCGCTTTGAGTTGGCTCTCGGGATCATGCCAGAAATGAATATCACTGAATGGATATCGTTCAGCCATCTCAAACAGATCTGTCGATTCTATTAAGTCTGCCATGAACAGTTCTCCAACCAGCGAAGGGATAGAACAGTATTTAGAAATAACGATTACCTATAACAACTATAGCTATGATCTTTTATTTTTCCTCATCCCTGATAAAGGCGGTTATTTTTAGCCACATATCGAGTATGAAAAATCCGCACATAGTAGTAATAGTAGAAGTACGGCTATAATAATTCTGATAATCGCCCTCTATGATGTACATGACTTCATCATTAAAAAATTATCATCTTTGCTGCTATCACTCACCCACTTGTGTAGTCATTACCCCATCCGGTGCCCTACTCATTAAAGTAGAATAGCTATGCCCAAACTGCGTAATATAGTTCCCATTTCGAAAAAAATCACAAAATAAAAGAGTTACAAGAACAATTCGATTACGTATACAAATAGATGACGTATACAAATAGATTAGAGAGTTAAATTGAGATTAGGGGGTTAAATTGATAATAGGAACGACGTAAGAAGGAGAACAAAACGAAAATAAAGCGAGCATGAGGATAAAGACTTAAACAGAGAGAAAGCGACTAAGCGTTTTTACGTACAAATGCAACACTAAACAGCCCAGTTAAGCCTAAAATATAAGAATAGGCTAAATAATAAACCAACAAATAGCCTAAAATTAAAACATATACCCTTCGGGCTTTTAATTCTACGCCAAAACTGTTCTACTTGTCACCATAGAAAGGTAAATACAAATACAGCGGAGTGTAACGCTAGGTTTACACTCGAAGAAGTATTTGGCAAACTCGACAACGACACTTTGGAATACAGCAATGGCAACAGGTTCAAGAGCACAATTCTCATCCCGATTCGGCTTCATCATGGCGGCGGCAGGTTCCGCTGTTGGTGTCGGTAACATTTGGGGATTTCCCACCCAGGCAGCCAGTAATGGCGGCGCTGTATTCTTAATTGTCTATCTGCTGATGGTATTTATACTCGCCTACCCATTGCTAGTTGCTGAATTGACGATTGGTCGGCACAGCCAAGCCAACCCAATTCAATCATTAAAAGCAATATGGCCAAAACAGAAAAAAGCAGCAACGGGACTCGGCATAGCGGGCATGGCGGCTGTATCTTTGATCCTGAGTTTTTATGCCATTGTCGCAGGTTGGTTACTTGGTTCACTTGTTGCGCCACTCTTTCAACTTGTAGGTTTAGATGCTGTGGCGCAATGGGCCAATGCGTTTAGTACCGAACGTAATCTGATCATGATGGTTCTATTTATGCTCCTGACGATCACGGTCGTGAAAAGTGGTGTTACCGACGGTATAGAACGCTGGTCATCACGATTAATGCCGCTATTATTTATTTTATTCGGTCTGATGATCACTTACATATTGACCTTAGAGGGTGCCAGTGAAGGTCTTAAGATGTATCTGATTCCAGACTTCTCCCACTTTAGTTCAAAGTTAGTCATCAGTGCGATGGGCCAAGCATTCTTTTCACTGTCATTAGGCGTGTGTGCAATGATGGTATACGGTTCATACCTGAAAAAAGATATTAACATTCCCAAAACGGCCGCCCAGGTTGCACTACTTGATACGGGAGTCGCATTTGGTGCAGGACTCTTAATTTTACCTGCCATGTTTGTCGCCCAAAAAAATGGTGTTGAGATCTACGATGCCGCCGGTGCACTGCTAAGCTCAGATACGCTGGTATTTACAGTATTACCCGCCATGTTTGATACGATGGGCAATATGGGCATTGTCATCAGCACCCTATTTTTTGTATTAATGCTTATCGCAGCACTGACCTCGTCAATTTCGATGCTTGAAGTGCCGGTAGCCTGCGCGATAGAAGAACTGCAAAAAGAACGGAAAACAGCAGTTTGGTGGATTGGTGCGATTATTACCCTGTTCTCCGCAATCATCATTTTCAATTTTAGCGATTTATTTGGTCTGGTCATCACTATCACGACTGTTTATGCGCAACCTATTCTTGCCCTGATGTTTGCACTGCTGGTAGGTTGGGTTTGGAAACGTGACAAGGTCTTAGAAGAGATTAAGCAAGGTTACCCGGAGATAGAGCAAGGCCTATTTTGGAAGATCTGGCCATGGTATGTACGTGTTGTCTGCCCTGTATTAATGGTGCTTGTATTTATCGCCTAGTGACATTGCCGAGTAATATACAGTCATTAACAGCACAACTAACAGTATCAGTTATATAACGAATGGCGGCTCAGTTCGCCATTCGTTTATTAAGTCAAAACCATCTCCGATAGGCATAACTACAGATCAAGTTCGTGCAATACCAGTTCTCTGTAACCGATCAAACCAAGGATCTCTTCGCTTTCAATGACCGGCGCATAGGACAGGCCAAAACTTTCAAACAAGCGTGCACAGTAACGGATATCCATTTGCGGCGGCACCGAAACAACAGGTTTTGCCATTACTTCATAAATGTTGACCCGGTCTGGTGAACGATCTTTCGCAAGCACCTGTCTGGCAATGTCAGATAGTACCAAAATACCATAAGCATCATGTTGATCGCGCTTATTAACAATAATGACTTTGGTATCATTTTCTTTCATTGCATCAATGGCTTCGCGGATTGTTTGCATGCCTTCCATACGGATGAAGTTTTGCGTCATGACATCGCTAGCCTTGATAAGATTTTGTTTATTCACAGTTCATTCTCCACAGCTGAGCAAAGTTGGCTGATTTGATGGTTAACCCCCACCGCATCTTCCACATCAATTTGGATCGCAATACCGGAACCCGGTTTTTCATCAAATCGCCCCACCTTTTTAATTTGTTCCAAAATATGACGGCTCAGGTGCTCTTCAACAATAAACAGTAACACATCCCGCTGAGTTTCCAGGGTCAGACCAAAGAAGGTTTTTGACTGCTTTAGTCCCTCCCCTCGGGCATTGTTAATGATCGTGGCACCAGTAGCGCCGGCCTCACGAGCAGTGTCCATGATGATATCGGTTAGGCAGTCATCAACAAACGCGATAATTAATTTAAAATGCATTTTTTTCTCCAATATTTCATTACTATAACGCGTAACGACAGCGCTATTTTTTTGACCGCAAGCTAACAAACTTAGATATTTGAGCGTAAGCCATCACAGACATAATAGGAAACAGACTGGCAAAAGCGATCAAGCCAAAACCATCTATTATCGGATTTCGACCGGGAACAGTTTCAGCCAAACCTAAACCTAACGCAGCCACCAAAGGCACCGTTACCGTTGATGTAGTTACACCGCCGGAGTCATAAGCCAATGGAATAATTAATTTCGGTGCAAACAAGGTTTGCACCACAACAACAACGTAACCCGCCATGATGTACCAGTGGATAGGGTCACCAACGACAATACGGTAACAGCCGATCGAAATGCCGACAGCAACACCGAGCGCCACAGATAAACGCAGCCCCCAGACACCAATGGTGCCACCGGAAACTTCATTTGCTTTAATCGCAACTGCAATCAGGGAGGGCTCAGCGATCGTGGTGGCAAAACCAATGAAAAAGGCAAAGAGATAGACCCAATAATAATCAGTCCACACCCGTTCACTCACAGTATTAGTGACAATTTCAACACTCGTACCAACGCTCTGACCAGCAATGTTAGCCCCCGCAATAAATGCCGGTTCCGTTAACTGCTGCGCCATGAGTCTTCCAAGTGGGAACAGCGCCCACTCCAGACCAATCAAAAACAGCGATAACCCTATCAGCACCCATAGAAACCCCATCAAAACCTTGCCAACGTTAGGCAGCGGTTTGCGAATAACCGCAAATTGAAAACCAAACAGGATTGCAGCGATAGGTAAAACATCTCGAAACGTGGCCATTATCGTCGTGCCTATTTGTAGCAGCATATCGGAAAATGTCATAACATCACCATCCCATAAGCCATTACAAAAATCATCGGATTCAATGATGCCAAGGCGATAAGTCCAAAACCATCAATCATCGGATTACGGCCTTTGATCGACGACGCTAGCCCCACGCCTAATGCAGTCACCAAAGGTACTGTGATGGTTGACGTGGTAACACCACCAGAATCATAGGCAATACCAATAATCTCAGGCGGAGCAAAAAAGGTCATGATCACCACCAGCACATAACCGCCAATAATGAACCACTGCAGTGGCCAGCCTTTAAGAATGCGGAATACCCCAACCATAATCGCGACCCCCACACTGAGGGCGACGCTCATTCTTAATCCTTGGGCATAATCGTCCATTGCCTGTTGCGTAGTGCCAATCAGATCTCCGCTGGCAGCAACCCGTGCAGCCTCACCTGCAACAGCAATTAATGCAGGTTCTGCAACCGTGGTACCAAAACCCAAGCAGAAAGCGAAAAACAATAACCAACCCACACTGCCTTTACGTGCAAAAGCGTGCGCCATTGATTCACCGATAGGAAATAACCCTTGCTCCAAGCCATGAATAAAGAAGGTAAGTCCTAACAACACAAACAATACGCCAAGCAAAAGTTGGCCGACATTAGGTAACGGCTGCTGAATAACGACAAGCTGAAAAAAAAGAATAACAACAATGATCGGAGCAAGATCCCTGATACTCCCGAGCATAAATTTAAGCAGCGTTTTAAACGTTTTAACCAATACAGACTCCATGAGTTGATTAAGTTCATGAAATAATATCTCAGCTAAAAAATAAATGCTTGTTTTAAAACTAAACAAGTAAATAAAAATGTGTCAGCTTAATGAACAAAGAAGTAATAATTAATACACAGTCTAACAATAATGACCATTCAACAGGCATTTTCGACATGTGAACAAGCGTTTGCAACATAGTCGTTACCTACCATACTCAAACCAGTGAGAAGCAAAAGGAAAACCTGCAGATGCAAAGCACCTATACGTCACTAAACTTTGCCCATGGCGACACAATCGACATGCTACGCGATAGCGTCAATGCCTTCGCCCATGATGAAATTGCACCAAGGGCGGCGCAGATTGATAGAGACAATCAATTCCCGGCTGATTTTTGGTGCAAATTTGGTGACATGGGGTTGATCGGCATCACAGTGTCAGAGTCCTTTGGCGGTGTTGATATGAGTTATCTTGCCCACGTCATTGCAATGCAAGAGATTAGCCGTGCATCTGCGTCTGTGGGATTAAGTTACGGAGCCCATTCAAATCTGTGTGTTAATCAAATTTATCGCAATGGCTCCCAAGCGCAGAAACAGAAATACCTGCCTAAGTTGCTCAGCGGCGAACATGTGGGCGCACTGGCAATGACCGAAGCGAATGCGGGATCCGATGTCGTCGCAATGAAGTTAACCGCCCGTAAAGTCGGTGATCACTACCTATTAAATGGCAATAAAATGTGGATCACCAATGGTCCCGATGCCGCTACCTATGTGGTTTACGCCAAAACAGACCTGTCTCAAGGTTCTCATGGCATCAGCGCATTTATTGTCGAGCGCGGTTTTAGTGGATTTAGCCAGGCACAGAAGCTCGATAAACTGGGTATGCGTGGTTCGAATACCTGTGAACTGGTTTTTCAAGATTGTGCTATACCCGCTGAAAACCTGCTGGGTGAATTCAATCAGGGTGTGCAAGTCCTCATGAGTGGACTCGACTACGAACGCCAGGTACTGACCGGCGGTCCCTTAGGGATCATGGATGCCTGTATGGATCGGGTGGTGCCTTATATTCATCAACGTCAACAATTCGGCAAGGCCATCGGCAAATTCCAACTCATTCAGGGCAAGATTACCGATATGTATAGCCAAATGAATGCCGCCAAAAGTTATACCTATGCGGTAGCTCAGGCCTGTGACCGAGGTGAAGAAAGTCGTAAAGACTGTGCTGGCGTTATCCTATATTGTGCTGAACTCGCCACCAAAATGGCGCTCGATGCAATTCAACTACTGGGCGGAAATGGTTATAGCAACGAATACCCCGCTGGTCGTTTGTTACGAGATGCCAAACTCTATGAGATTGGCGCTGGTACCTCGGAGATGCTGCGCATACTGATCGGCCGTGAGATATTTAATGAATCAAAATAGTTATGAATAAATAGCGGTGTCAATAACGCGGGAGCACTGTAGTGACAAGGATCAATTCCAACATAAATACCAGCAGCCAAGCCTACATCGACAAACAACAAGCGATGGGCTCACTGCAGCAGTTACAACAGAACCTAGCAAAGATCGTGAAAGGTGGTGGCAAAGACGCCCAGCAACGGCATTTGGCACGCGGTAAAATGCTCGTGCGCGAGCGTATAAATGCCCTACTTGATCCCGGTTCGGCACTGTTAGAATTAGGTCAATTTACAGCCTGGCAATGTTATGACGATGTCGTACCTGCGGCAGATGTTGTCGCCGGAATAGGCCGAGTCAGCGGCATTGAATGTATGATCATTGCTAACGATGCCACGGTCAAAGGCGGTACTTACTACCCGCTCACGGTCAAAAAATACCTTAGAGCGCAAGAAATTGCGGAGCGCTGCCACCTACCCTGCATCTATCTGGTTGACTCTGGAAGCGCTTTTTTACCGCGCCAGGATGAAGTATTTCCCGACCGTGATCACTTTGGCCGCATCTTCTTTAACCAAGCGAATATGTCCGCGAAAGGCATTCCCCAAATCGCAGCAGTGATGGGGCTATGCACCGCGGGTGGCGCTTACATGCCGGCCATGGCCGATGAGTCCATTATTGTCAAACAGCAGGGCACCATTTTTCTGGCCGGACCGCCGCTGGTCAAAGCCGCTACCGGTGAAATAGTCACTGCCGAGGAACTCGGTGGTGCAGACATGCATTGCAAGGTTTCTGGCCTAGCTGACCACTATGCACAAAACGATGGCCATGCACTGCAGCTGGTGCGGCAAGCGATTAGTCGTGTCAATCGGGTGAAACAACCGAGTACCGACCTGAAAAAACATTTTGATGTAAAAGAAGTGATAGCTCGTATTGTGGATAGTTCAGAACTCGACGAATTTAAACAATTTTACGGTACCATACTGGTTTGTGGCTTTGCCCGTATTCACGGTTATCCGGTCGGTATCATCGCCAACAATGGCATTTTGTTTTCAGAATCGGCACTGAAAGGCACGCACTTTATTGCACTCTGTTGTAAACGTAAGATCCCCTTGGTATTTCTACAAAATATCACTGGTTTCATGGTAGGTCAAAAATATGAAGCGGAAGGCATTGCTAAACACGGCGCTAAGATGGTGACCGCCGTTTCCTGTGCCAAAGTGCCCAAATTTACTGTGCTGATCGGCGGCAGTTACGGCGCGGGAAATTACGCTATGTGTGGACGGGCTTATGACCCTACCCTGCTGTGGATCTGGCCCAATGCGCGGATCTCTGTCATAGGTGGAGAGCAAGCGGCGGGTGTATTAACCCTGGTGCGCAAAGACGGTTTGGCACGCAATGGGCTTAGCCTTAGCATTGCAGAAGAAATCCAGTTTAAAACCCCCATCACCGAGCAATATGAAAACCAAGGCAATCCCTATTATGCCAGTGCCAGACTGTGGGATGACGGCATTATCGACCCGGCACAAACCCGCCAGGTATTAGGTTTGGCTATCTCAGCCGCACTCAACGCCCCCTACAAGAAACCCAATTCGGCATTTTTAGAATGTAACTTATATGGATCCAAAACTGATAGGAACCTCACCCAATGACAAGCTCTGATGGCAATGGCAATACCCCAAAAAATAGTAATGTCGCTGACAATAGTAATACCCCTAACAATGCGAATAGCAGCTCCGAGCATAATTTAAGTAATGCATATATTACTAAAAATAGTACTGGAAATATTGTTACAAAGAGTACTGAAAATAACTATCACAATATACCCGCATATCTACTCACCAGCATTGACTCGCAGGGGATTGCAACCGTAACGCTAAACCGCACCCAGGTACATAATGCATTTGATGATGTGATGATCAGCCAATTACTCACCACCTTCACCACGCTAAAAGAGGATCCCCGGGTTCGGGCGCTAATCTTACGGTCGCGGGGAAAACATTTTTCTGCTGGTGCAGACCTCAATTGGATGCAGGAGATAGCACAACAAACCTATCAACAGAACCTTGCTGATGCAGGATTACTGGCACAATTAATGTCAGCGCTTAATCTATTTCCCAGACCCACTATTGCACTGGTACATGGCGCCGCTTTTGGCAGTGCCGTCGGGCTCATCGCTTGTTGCGATATTGCGCTGGCCACCACACAGGCCTGCTTTTGCTTAAGTGAAGTAAAAATTGGGCTTATACCTGCCGTCATCAGTCCCTATGTGGTTGCTGCAATAGGCCAACGGCAAGCCAGACGTTACTGCCTTACCGGCGAAAAATTTAACGCCCAACAAGCACTAACATACGGGCTGGTACATCAGCTGTGCGATGATTTAGACCAAGGCGTTAAACCTTATATTCACGCTATCCTAGCCAACAGCCCCGCGGCTACGCAGGCAGCGAAAGCGCTGATCCAAGACGTTACCAATCAGCCCATCAATCCGCCATTAATTGCGGACACCAGCCAGCGTATCGCTGCGATCCGAGTCTCCAGCGAAGGTCAGGAAGGATTAAGCGCCTTGCTGCAAAAACGTAAGCCACACTGGGCGAAGGAATAACGAATGCCAGAACAGAGCATGTTCAATAAGATTTTAATCGCTAATCGCGGTGAAATTGCCTGTCGCATCATCACCACAGCACAGCAGCTGGGGATCCACTGCATTGCGGTTTACTCAGACGTGGATAAAGACGCTCACCACGTTGCCTTAGCCGCCGCAGATTCCTACCTCAATATTCCACGTATCTTGCAGGTCGCAGTACAGTCCGGTGCGCAAGCGATCCACCCTGGTTACGGTTTCCTATCGGAAAATGCCACGTTTGCCGAGGCCTGTCAGCAATACAGTCTGATATTTATTGGCCCACCACTTGCTGCGATAACGGCAATGGCCTCAAAGAGTGCCGCAAAAAATATTATGGCCGCGGCGGGTGTACCTTTAGTACCGGGTTATCACGGCGATGATCAAAGCGATAAGATGCTAACTCAAGAGTCACATAAAATTGCCTATCCGCAATTACTTAAAGCCGCTTATGGTGGCGGCGGTAAGGGCATGCGCATCGTCAACCAGGCAGATGAATTTGCTGCCGCATTAGCTGCGGCCAGACGAGAAGCAAAAGCCGGGTTCGGTAATGACAAGGTGCTGATCGAGCGCTACTTGACCAAGCCGCGCCATGTTGAGATCCAGCTATTTAGTGACAACCATAACAACTGCATCTATCTGTCACAGCGTGATTGTTCCATTCAGCGCCACCATCAAAAGGTATTAGAAGAAGCCCCCGCGCCTAATCTGCCGATATCAGCCCAAGTCGCGATGGGAGAAGCCGCAGTGGCCGCCGCACAAGCAATCAATTACCAGGAAGCGGGAACGGTTGAATTCTTGTATGACGAAAACGGTACATTCTATTTCATGGAAATGAATACCCGCCTGCAAGTCGAACATCCGGTAACAGAAATGATCACAGGATTAGACCTAGTGGCCTGGCAGTTACAGATCGCCAACGGTGATCCCCTGACACAAGCGCACGTAACCGTGAGCGGGCATGCGATAGAGGTGCGTATTTATGCCGAAGACCCAAACAATGATTTTTTGCCCGCCAGTGGACAGCTCGCATTTTTATGTCAGCCAACCCCCTCACGCCATGTGCGTATCGATACAGGGGTTCGCCAAGGTGATCATATTAGTCCATTTTATGATCCCATGATTGCAAAGTTAATCGTCTGGGATGAAAATCGTCACCTCGCGATACAGAGAATGCAGCGCGCCCTCGATGATTACCGCATTGCCAGTATTAAAACGAACTTACCGTTTTTAACTCAGCGAGTTCATGCAAATCCTTTTAAGGCTGCAGAACTGTATACCTGTTTTATCAATACCCATGCAGCAATGTTATTGCCTGCTGCAACACAGTGCGATGAGCAAACCTTGATCCTTGCGGTACTGGCGCTACGCCTTTGCCAAGTTCAGAAGGAAGCGCATGCTGCACAGCAATGATCCCTACTCACCCTGGTCACAAGCGAGTAGCTGGCGGCTAAATCAAGCCTCAGTTCACTCTTTTGAGTTATGCGATGAGTCAGCACAGTTGCACCGGCTTCAGTTGCAAGAGATTCAGATCTCGCATTCAACAGCGCTTCCACAGAGTAAAAAATACCTATCACAGCGTGGCCAATACCTGTTTTACCAAAGCAGCATTAATTTAGTTGCCGCAGATACCAGACTTAACGACTTTGCAGCACTGCAGTCCAGCCAGGTAAATGGCCAGTTAGACGGCGATCGACTTACCGCATTTATTGACGGTCATAAACTGAGCTTATGGGTAGCGCTAACCGCACAACAAGTGACATTGTTTCTACCGAAAACAGTACAGGCATTTACTATCAAACAGCCTGAAACAGACACTATCAATGATGATGACGAACATGATGGTAAACTCAACGCCCCAATGAACGGGGTCATCGTCAGTCTGCTTTGTAAACCAGATCAAGAGGTCAACGCGGGGGATGCGCTCAGCCAAACCGGACTCAGCATGATTGAAACCGGCAGTTTTGTCTCTCCCAAGAGGTTACCGCAGATGGCGGATAGCGCTGAACTATTTGCCCAGATCACGCGTGTTCCAGGCATCACATACTCAGCTCTCACACCGAATTTAATCGGTTTAGATGCCGCAATTGCAGCAAATGTCGACGAAATTGCCGTGTTCGGCGCTGCTTCAGAGAGTTTCAGCAAGAAAAATTTTAATTGTTCCATTGCTGATTCACTTGCTCAATTTGCGCCGCTGATTAAACGGGCCCAAGCGGCGACTGCAGGTGCGCGGTTACGTCTTGTGCACTCTGGGCTGCCCTTATGAAGGTGATATCAGTACTGTCAAAGTGGTACCGGTCGCAAGTCAGTTATATCAGATGGGTTGCTACCAGATCAGTTTGGGCGACACCGTTGGTGTCGGTACGCCTGAAGCAGCCAAAGCCATGATCAATGAAGTGGAAAAACAAGTACCAATCGACAAGTTAGCCGTACATTTTCACGATACCTATGGTCAGGCACTGGCCAATATTTATGCAGCCCTGCAACTTGGTGTGAGCGTGATAGATACCGCAGTGGCAGGCTTGGGTGGCTGCCCCTATGCCCAAGGCGCTGCAGGTGACGTTATCTGCCAGCGCTTAGATCGCCGTAATGGCTCAAAAGTCGCACTCGCCTATCAAAAACCGCACCCATTAAATTTGGCTAACTTATAAGAGGTTTACAATGACAACTCCAGTTTGGACGCCGACGCAAGCCCGCATAGATAACAGCAACATGACTCGCTACCTGGCTTTTCTACGCACCGAATATGGTTTAAAGTTTGCTCATTACCAGCAGCTACACCAGTGGAGCATCAGCAATACCGCCTTGTTTTGGGGCTCTCTGGTGACATTTTTTCAACTTAAAGGCGATTTTAATCTTAGCCAGGTATTTGTGGAAAATGCCTGTTTTTACCAATCCCAATGGTTTCCCCAGAGCCGGCTTAACTTTGCCCAAAACCTGCTAAACCCCAGCGCTGTCAGCCACTCATTTAATCCTGCTATTGCTATTATCGCCCGAGGTGAAGACGGTCGCAGAGCTGAACTCAGTTATGTTCAATTAACCCACGAAGTAACGCGAGTGGCAGCGGCGATGCGGGAGATGGGAGTGGTCAAAGGCGACCGTGTCGCGGGCTTTTTACCCAATTGCAGCGAAGCGGTCATCGCTATGTTGGCAACCACCAGTATCGGCGCGATCTGGTCATCGTGTTCTCCCGATTTCGGCCACCAAGGTGTCCAGGATCGTTTCGGACAGATCCAACCCAAACTGTTATTCGCCACCAATGGCTACCAATATGCCGGTAAACAGATTAATACCCTTGCTAATGTGCATGCCCTTGTTGCATCTTTAACGAGTTTACAACTGGTGGTGATGGTTGAATATCTCAGTGATGTCACCGTATTATCCAGTGAAACAGAAGCCGAAAGCATAAATAAAACTGAAACCAGCACGAAAGCGATAACTAAAAATATAGCGAAAATAAAGCGATGGCAACATTTTAAACCCGCCATCCCTAGAACCCTGGTATTTGAACAAGTCAATTTCGCCGATCCCTTATACATAATGTATTCATCGGGTACCACAGGTGTTCCAAAGTGCATCGTACACAGTGTCGGTGGCACCTTACTACAACATGCTAAAGAACTGGCGCTTCATACCGATGTGAAAGCCAGGGACAGGATCTTTTATTACACCACCTGTGGCTGGATGATGTGGAATTGGTTAGTAAGTAGTTTAAGCCAGGGTGCCACCCTGGTGTTGTTTGACGGTTCACCGTTTTATCCAACGCAAGAAGTATTGTTCGAACTTGCCGCGAGCGAACAGGTATCTATTTTTGGTGGCAGTGCCAAGTATTTTTCTGCTTGCGATAAAGCAGGGTTACAACCCAATAAAAACCACGACCTGAGTGCACTAAAAACCCTGTTGTCGACGGGGTCGCCACTTGCACATGAGATTTTTGACTACATTTATCAGCATATAAAAAAAGATGTATGCGTTTCCAGTATTTGCGGTGGTACCGATATCATCTCCTGTTTCATGTTAGGTATACCGACACTGCCGGTATATAGAGGCGAGCTACAGTGTCTGGGATTAGGCATGGATGTGGCTTTTTATGATAAACAGGGCCAAGCACTGTCAAGGGGTAAGGGGGAACTGGTGTGTCGACGCCCTTTCCCATCAATGCCTATCGGTTTTTGGCAGGATGAGGATAATAAAAAATACCATAACGCCTATTTCTCTCGCTTTGACAATGTCTGGGCACACGGCGATTACGGTGAATTAGTGCCCCATATCTCCGCCTCTTATGCTACTGATATAAGTGATATAACTGAGAGCCCCCATGATATTCAGGTTGAGCAGCTGGGTGTTATTATTCACGGCCGCGCCGATGCCGTGCTTAACCCAGGCGGCGTCCGGATTGGTACGTCAGAGATCTATCGACAGGTGGATAAGTTAACGGCAGTACAAGAGTCCATTGCGATTGGCCAGCAATGGGATAATGATGTACGGGTGGTCTTGTTTGTACAGCTATCGCAAGGTCTAGCACTTGATGACAAACTTAAGGGTGAGATCAAGGCTGTAATACGCAGTAATACCAGTCCCCGCCATGTGCCGGCGGTCATTGTTCAGGTCGCGGATAGCCCCCGCACTATTAGTGGTAAAATTGTCGAGTTAGCCGTGCGTAATGTCGTGCACGGGCTTCCGGTGACGAATAAAGAAGCCTTGGCTAACCCCGAAGCGTTAGCCTTATTTGCGAACCTTGCAGAGCTGCAGCCTTAACCCTTGAGTCTTAGCTAAACTTATGGACAACGTCTCGATTAGGTTTTTAATGCCGTTAATGCATCAGAAAATTGTGGTAACACCTCAAATAAATCGGCAGCTAATCCGTAGTCTGCCACATCAAAGATCGGTGCATCCAGATCTTTATTAATCGCCACAATGACTTTGCTGCCAGATATGCCCGCCAGGTGCTGAATAGCACCAGAGATGCCAACCGCAATATAGAGCTCAGGGGCGACTATTTTATCGGTTTGTCCGATCTGCATATCATTTGCCACAAAACCCGCATCCACCGCAGCGCGGCTCGCACCGATGCCCGCCCCTATCGAACTGAATAGTTTTACAGCGAAATATAAAGCATCCTGGGTCTATAAAGAACTGTACGAGTCACGTAATTTTGCGCCAGCGCTGCATAAATGCAACCCTGTAATCAGCGGAGGAATGGCCTGGGTAGAACAGAACCTATTATGCAGAAGTTTTCCTTTCACCCTGCACGATACGCTGCCCGATTACGCACAGCTTAAGGCTGCCAAATTCTGTGAAAAAATCGCCTATACCAAACCAGATAACCTGCTCACTTTTGATCGCCTAAGCTCTGTATTTCTGGCAAATACTCAGCATGAAGCTGATCAGCCTTGTCACCTCAAACTGCAAGATCCAGATCTGCCTATTCGCGATAATCTACCGCGCTATGCCGAACCAGCACAGCGCTACTGCCCTGCCGGGGTTTATGAGGTCATTCAATTAACAGACCCGCTAAACGTACCATCAACAGAACGATCGACAAAACAGGCCTATTTTCAAATTAACGCTGAGAACTGCGTGCACTGCAAAGCTTGTGATATCAAAGACCCCACCCAGAATATTACCTGGACAGCGCCGGAAGGTGGCAGTGGGCCGAATTACTCAGGGATGTGATCACTTTATATTCACATAACTTTACGTGCAGGATTAATAATGATGAGTGTGGAAATAGTAAACTTATTCAGGCAGTTTATTTTGTTCTTGAATGAGCCAGGTTAAGGCATCGGTGCGATTGGTAAACAATGCCATATTCCACTCGATCTCGCGGGGAAAGGAAGCCAGCGAATCCATCGTGATTCTAGTCACTCGGCTATAGGCGACAACGGCTATTGCGTTAATCTCAAGTAATGTGCCGAGTTTTTTTTGTGCCTCAAAGTCATACGAATAAGTATTCACTTTGTTGACTAATAATGAAAAAGGAGCCCGTAAATGGGCAAGCAAAAACGCATGATATTCATTAAGCATATCAACATCAATTTCAACGCCTTCTTTCATACACACTTCTGCAATATCTTCACGAAGAATAGTTATTTTTGCAAAAGGTAAATCATATAAACTCATAATGTAAAATCTATCTCCAAATCAATTAACAAAGTATATTTTTAAGCCCTATCCAGTGACACCGCGGGTAAGCCATTCCGTTATCGAGATAAAAGTGCTGCATGTTAGTATAAAAGCCCACAAGGTTGAAGATCTCAACTTAAATAAACCGACAAAAAATGCCGCAACAACGCCACAAAACGAAGCGAAATCAAGCTAATTATCATTGTTAATGGACTAATGCTGGCCACGTAAATATCTTACTCCTCTCCCCAAAAAAATACTCAGTAAATAATATCATCAGCAATATTAGGCCATTTGTGAACATGTCACTTATTTAGTTACCCATCGATGACACTATTTTGTACACTAGGCTCCTTATTTTCCGTCATTGGCTCGGTATGACAATATCTACAGATGTTTTACACACTGCCACGCAAGCCGTTGCGGCTGATAGCATAGTCTCAACTCAGTTAATCCAATCTTTATGGGGTGGGTACGGCGATCTCTTTCGGGCTACACTACAGGGTAGTAAGTATAGTTCGGTGATAGTAAAACACATTAAACTACCACAACCACAACCACAGCAACACCCACGTGGTTGGAATAGCCCACTCTCCCACCAACGTAAATTAACCTCTTACCAAGTAGAAAGACGCTGGTATCAACACTTCGCTAATAACTGCCTGGCGCAATGTCCGGTGCCCAAATGCCTCTACGTAGAAGAACACAATGATGAGATCCTGCTCATTATGGAAGACTTGGCGACACTGGGTTTCACTCAAGTATATACCAGCGCTGAAGTGACGATTGAAAACGCTATTAAACCGCATCAAATACAGGCCT
>JBLHPA010000034.1:0-22915 GCA_047628235.1 Moritella sp. | reverse complement strand
CCTATCATTTTCCTTAGCGGTAAAACCGAACCTGAAGATATCGAAGTCGGCATTAATGCTGGTGGTGATGATTACCTCCCTAAGCCCATACAAAAACAGGTCTTGATTGCAAAAATGACTGCGATGGAACGTATAGCAGCAATGCGTAATCAATTATTACAAGTAACCCATAATCTACAGTTAGCCAATCAAGAGCTTGAACATCTTGCGATGCTAGACGGCTTGACCGGCATAGCCAACCGCAGATACCTCGACATCAGCCTAAATAAAGAGATAGCCCGCGCCCGACGTTATGCACTCTCTCTTACCCTCATTATTGCTGACATTGATTTTTTTAAGAAATACAATGACCATTACGGCCACCTTCAGGGCGACGAATGTTTAAAATCTGTCGCTTTAGCATTGCAGCAAAAATTACTCAGACCGGGTGAATTGGTTGCACGTTACGGTGGTGAAGAGTTTTGTATGATACTACCTGACACTAATGAGAAGAATGCCACTATCATGGCAGAAAAATTACTTAACGCTGTCAGAGCGCTCGAGCGTCAGCATGAAGGAATCAACTCACACGCATTACTCAGCATAAGCCTTGGTGTTGTCAGTATTATTCCTGATCGGAAGCTGACAGCTAAAGCCTTAATGCAACAAGCAGATAAAAAGCTATATAAAGCCAAGAATAATGGCCGTAATCAATGGCAGATATGATGCACAAGGTAATCTAACCGGTGATTCTGTAGCAGAAACCCTGGTCATAAAAGAAGTCTCACGGCCAATGGAAGATAAAAACCCAACTGTCAGCTACTTCTCTGTAGATAAAAACAGCAGTAAAGCAGCGTGGCCACCCAGTAGCGACATCAACGAACATGAACCAGCGACGCCGGCAGAAGTTACATCAATTACCACAGAACCAGCCTCTCCCATACCTTTCAACTTATTAGCCTATTTATGGCTAAACCTATTATAGTTAAAGCTATTATAACTAAACCGATAATAAACAAACCTTAATGCCTGCTATAGATTGCTCTTAAATCCTATTACAGACTTGCCTTAAACTCAGCAAATGCATTCTTAACACGCTTCACTGATACCGGATAACTGGTACCGAGTTGCTGCGCAAATAAGGATACCCTTAGCTCTTCCAGCATCCAGCGTAATTTTAGTAACTCACTTTTTTGCGCCAAAGTCAGTCGTGGCATTTTTGCTAACTGCGTATAACTGTCCAGTAATGGCTGCACTTGCACTGAGTTACCACGATCACGCACGGGATCGATCTTAAGCTTATTCAACCTATGTTCAATCGCAGCAATATACCGTTGCACGTCGGCCAGTTTTTTTACACCGGTATGAGTAACAAAACCACCGTAGATGAGGCTATTCAGTTGTGCTTTGATATCACCGTTAGCAACAATCATATCAAGTGATACTTTGCCTTTAATCTGCTTATGTACCTGATGTGCTGCTGTTAGTATTTTTTCAACCTGCTTTGCAACTTCCACCGTTTCATCAGCAACATTCGCACGCACCAACTCCTTAAGCTGTTCAAAACTGTCGGCATTACGCGGGGATGGTTGCAGGGCAATAATATTATCTACCGCACAGGCAATACAGTCATGGATCAAGTCTGTTACCTTACCAAAGGGATTGAAATACAAACCTAACTTGGCCTTGTTCGGTAATTTTTGCTCCAGATATTTGATTGGCGATGGCACATTCAGCAAAATAAGACGGCGTAAGCCAGCATTGGCAGCAACGAGAGCGTCTTCCTGATGATCAAATAACTTAATCTCAACCGAGTTGCAATTGTCAACTAGCGCAGGATAAGCCTTCACTTCATAACCACCGTGCTTTTGCTTAAACTCCGCCGGTAATGCCCCAAAGTCCCAGCTGAGCAAACCTTTTTTCTCAATACCCTTATCTGCAACCTTGACCAAAGTGGCTTGAATATTACCTTGTAATTGCTGCTTTAATGCTGCTAAGTCATTACCAAAACTTAACTGTTTCTGTTTTTCATCTACAATTTTAAAGTGTACATGAAGATGGGTAGGCAGAGCTAAATGCTCCCATGCATCTTGCTCTAAACGAACCCCTGTCATGCGCAATAACTGCTTGTTTAGACTGGTTGCTAAATCGCCCTGGCCCGGGTCCATATTAGCGAGCGCCGCTTGTGCATAGTTAGGCGCAGGGACAAAGTTACGGCGCAACACTTTTGGTAATGCTTTGATCATAGTGATGACCAGCTCTTCCCGTAATGCGGGTATTTGCCAGTCAAAACCTTGTTCACTCACCTGATTTAGAATAGCGACCGGAATAATGGCCGTGACGCCATCATCAAGCTTACCCGGCTCAAAATTGTATTCAAGTTTAAACTTGAAGCTGCCTTGAGACCAAAATTCAGGATAGCTATGCGCAGTGATCGCCTCAGCATCATGCTTCATCAAGCGTTCTTGAGTTAAGGTCAGTAAATCGGGAGTTTGCTGACGCGCGTTTTTCCACCAGCTATCAAAATGTTGGCCAGAACAGACCTGCTCCGGAATAATATCCGCATAAAAGGCAAACAGATCATCGTCGCTAACTAAAATATCACGGCGCCGAGACTTGTGTTCAAGCGCATGAATACGTTCAACTTCCGCCATGTTTTGTTTAAAGAAAGCATGCTTGGTATTAAACTCACCTTCCACTAATCCACTACGGATAAAGATCTCACGACACAATACCGGATCTATTTGGCTGTAATTAACCATGCGGTTAGCCACAATGACCAGGCCATATAAGGTAACTTTTTCTGCTGCTGCCACTGCGCCTCGGCGTTTTTCCCAATGAGGTTCACTGTAGGTAGATTTGTTTAAATGCCCCGCTAAAGGTTCTATCCATTCAGGCTGGATCTTGGCCGCGATACGACCAAACAAACGTGATGTTTCCACCAGCTCGGCAACCATTACCCATTTAGGCTGTTTTTTGAATAAACCAGAACCCGGAAAAATATTAAATTTGCTGTTACGCGCGCCCAGGTATTCCTGATCTTTATCCTTAAAACCAACATGGCTTAACATACCAGAGAGTAAAGCTTTGTGAATATTATCACTGTTACTAACAGCACCTTCCTCATCAACCGAAATTAGATTAACGGTAAAACCAAGCTCTTTCACCACCTGGGCTAACTGACTGTAGATGTCTTGCCATTCCCGCACACGCATATAAGCCAGATAATCTTTTTTACATAACCGCCGGAACTGGGATGAAGACAATTCATTCTGCTGTTGTCTGACATAATTCCACAGATTAACAAAAGTAATAAAATCAGATTCTTTATCATAAAAACGGCGATGCTGTTCATCCGCCGCCTGCTGTTTTTCCATTGGTCGCTCGCGCGGATCCTGAATTGACAGCGCCGCAGTAATAACCATTACCTCATTCAGGCAACCATTGGTATTTGCTTCCATGACCATGCGTGCCAAACGCGGATCAATCGGCAACTTGGCTAATGCGACCCCCACTGGCGTCAGACGCTTATTATGATCATCGTTACTGCCATCTATGGCGCCGAGTTCTTCTAATAATTTCAGACCATCGGTAATATTTCGGCTATCCGGTGGCTGCACAAACGGGAAGTTGGCAACATCCCCCAAGCCTAGCGCGTGCATTTGTAAAATAACCGATGCAAGGTTGGTGCGAATAATTTCCGGGTCAGTAAATTCGGGCCGATTATTAAAATCTTCTTCGCTATAGAGACGAATACAGATACCAGCACTGACACGACCACAACGGCCCATACGTTGGTTGGCACTCGCCTGGGATACGGCCTCAATAGGTAAACGCTGTACTTTGGTACGGTAGCTGTAGCGGCTAATACGCGCCGTACCGGGGTCAATCACATATTTAATCCCTGGTACAGTCAATGAGGTTTCCGCCACATTGGTGGATAACACGATACGGCGGCCAACATGGTTCTGGAAGATCCGATTCTGCTCCGCATTTGTTAAGCGAGCATATAAGGGTAAAACTTCAGTATCACGTAACTTTAGTTTATTCAGGGCATCGGCCGTATCGCGGATCTCGCGCTCACCGTTCAGGAAGACCAGAATATCGCCTAAGCCTTCTTGCTGCAGCTCATTGACCGCGTCGGCAATGCCTTGTATTTGATCCCGTTCATGAGCATCCTCTTGCTCGGCCAACGCATTGTAGCGAACTTCTACCGGATAGGTACGGCCAGACACTTCAATCATGGGTGCATCATTGAAATGCTTGGAAAATCGCTCAGGATCAATCGTGGCTGAAGTAATAATAACTTTAAGATCAGGCCGTCTTTGCAAGAGCTGCTTCAAATAACCCAAGATGAAATCAATATTTAAACTACGTTCGTGAGCTTCATCGATGATCAGCACATCATACTGATTTAAAAATTTATCCTTCTGGATCTCAGCCAGCAAGATACCGTCTGTCATCAACTTAATATAACTTTGCTTACTGACATTATCATTAAAGCGGATCTTGTAACCCACATGCTCACCAAGCTCGGAATCGAGTTCTTCGGCGATCCGATTTGCCACAGTACGAGCCGCCAGTCGGCGGGGCTGAGTATGACCAATCATGCCATCGATACCCAAGCCTAACTCGAGACAGATCTTCGGGATCTGGGTTGTTTTCCCCGAGCCTGTTTCACCGGCAATGATCACAACTTGATGATTTAAAATCGCATTGGCAATATCGTTACGTTTTTGACTGATAGGTAACGATTCAGGATATGAAACTAAAGGCAGATTATCAATACGCGACTGGCGTAAGATGATTGAGGCGGCGATGTCTTGCTGGATCTTCTCAACAGCTTTAGCCTGCTTCTGCGTAGGTAATTTTTTTACTGACTGTAGCCGCCGCTTAAAACGAAAACGATCAGATTGCATACAGTTACTTAATTCGGCCATTAGGGATTGGAAAAGATTCAGCATAATAGTTTAGAAAACGCCCATAACATCAGGTTTAAAGGCGAGATATTAAGCCACTCTGTATCGAATTTCAAATGAAACAGATCTATTTCCGATGAAAGCAGCTGGTTATGTTACTCATTCTGCACTTTTCACCATTAGCGACGCTTAATGGTTAGCGACGTTTTGATAACATGATTGCTGCTGCTTATCCATGGCTTTGAGTACATTTCTGCGGCTTATCACTCCCACGAGCAAACCAGTACCGTCAATAACAGGGTAAACCTTTGGTTTCGGTGCGAGCATCTGTTGCGCTAGTTCAATAATACTGTCTTCGGGCTTAACGGTCAGTACATTTTGTTGCATCACGTCATTAACAATAGCAACCTGTTCGCAGTAATAACTGGATTCCAGTAATGAGGCTAAGCAGTCTTGCTCCGACACCCATCCCACTAATACCCCGTTATTATTCACCACCGGAGCACCAATATGTGTTGATTTTAAGAGTTTATCTACTGCAGTTGCCACTGGCATGTCAACGGTTAACTTAACTGGTTGTAACTGCATGTAATCAGAAACTTTTAAAGAATTCATGGTCTGTCCCTTAGCTGTGATCCAATTAAATTAGTGTAGTATCAATAAACATAACGTTTCTTAAGCATAGGTTATGTTGCCATTTGTACAATCCAGATTGTTACATAGCTGGATCATACAAATTTACAGTGTTGTAACCTTAACGGCATAAAAAAACGCACAGAATGTAAAAAATAAATAACCCCGCACAACCCCACTTTAACAGTTAATAATCGCATAAAAAATCAGCAGTGCAATACAAAAATCTAGATTTACATATTTTAAGGGGGTAATAACCTTCAGTGCAAATAGATTAATACGACTTCATAAAATTATGTTCTTGAAGAAGGTCACATGATTGTCATAGTATCAGCAGTTAAAACTATAAATATCTCGTTTGATGGGAAGGGAAGCAATGACAAAGACAATGTATGAAAAAATTTGGGATTCACACTTAGTTCATGAACCTGAGAATGGAACCCCGCTTCTTTACATCGATCGCCATTTGATGCATGAGGTAACAAGCCCGCAAGCATTTGAAGGGTTAAGACAGCAAAAGCGTCCTATTCGGAACAGACACAGTATTCTCGCTACGATGGATCACTGCGTTCCAACGGTAGATCGTCATTTACCGATCAAAGATCCGATTGCAGCGAAGCAAATTGATACCATGGCTAATAACTGCCATGAACACAAACTCCGTTTATATGATATGGATAATGCGAATAATGGCGTGATCCACATTGTTGTTCCAGAGCATGGTTTTATTCATCCCGGAATGACTGCCGTTTGCGGTGATTCTCATACTGCGACACATGGTGCCTTTGGTGCGCTTGCTTTCGGTATCGGTACGTCTGAAGTTGAAC
This sequence comes from Moritella sp., assembly GCA_047628235.1. Classification (GTDB taxonomy): domain Bacteria; phylum Pseudomonadota; class Gammaproteobacteria; order Enterobacterales; family Moritellaceae; genus Moritella. Next base: position 16,557 of record JBLHPA010000034.1, on the reverse strand, counting down.
ATGTAATGGCAACACAGACATTACAACAGAAAAAATCAAAAACGATGTTGGTGAGTGTAGAGGGTAAACTGTCTAAATACTCAACAGCAAAAGATATTGCGCTCGCCGTTATTGGTAAAATAGGCACCGCTGGTGGTACTGGCCATGTGATCGAATTCGCGGGATCCGCGATCCGCGATCTCAGCATGGAAGGTCGTATGACCTTATGTAATATGGCCATCGAAGGTGGCGCACGTGCAGGTCTGATCGCACCGGATGAGACCACTTATGCTTATCTTGAAGGAAAAGAATTTGCACCTAAGGGGGACGACTGGACAACAGCACTCGCCTACTGGAAGTCATTACCCAGCGATAAGGGTGCACAATTCGATACCATTATTGAACTTAAGGCTGAAGAAATTGCACCACAGGTTACTTGGGGCACATCACCAGAACAAGTTGTAGCGGTAAATGCCCATGTCCCAGCCCCTTCCGATTTTGCCGATGAGATCAAAGCATCTTCATGTAAAGGCGCACTCGCCTATATGGGCATTGAAGCCGGTGCACCAATTACCGATATTAATATTGATCTGGTTTTCGTCGGCTCATGCACCAATGGCCGGATTGAAGATTTCCGGGCAATTGCCGAACTAACTAAAGGTAAAAAAGTCAGTGCGTCCGTACAGGCGATTGCTGTACCCGGTTCTTATCTCGTTAAAAAACAGGCTGAAGAAGAAGGCCTCGATAAGATCTTAGTTGATGCTGGCTGGGAATGGCGTGAGCCAGGCTGCTCAATGTGTCTCGCAATGAACGGCGACCAACTTTCAGAAGGTCAGCGTAGTGCATCTACGTCAAACCGTAACTTTGAAGGTCGTCAAGGTAAGGGTGGACGAACTCACTTAGTATCACCGGTAATGGCAGCTGCAGCTGCCATTGAAGGCCACTTTGTTGATATCCGCACCTGGGCGTAGCACATTAGTGATAAAGGAATTAGAATGAAAGCATATAAAAATCATACTAGTGTTGCTGCATTAATGAATCGTAGTAACGTAGACACAGATCAAATTATCCCGAAACAGTTCTTGAAAAAAGTGGAACGTACTGGTTTTGGTATTCACTTATTTCATGACTGGCGTTTTCTTGATGACGGTACTGAAAACCCTGCATTTGAGCTAAATAAGCCCGCATTCAAAAACGCTAAAATATTAGTTGCCGGTGATAACTTTGGTTGTGGCTCATCTCGAGAACATGCCCCTTGGGCAATTGAAGATTACGGTTTTAATACTGTCATCTCCACCAGCTATGCAGATATTTTCTTCTCGAACTGCTTTAAAAACGGTATTTTACCCATCCGTGTGACAAAAGAAGAGTTAGCGACATTAATGGCTGAAATCAATGCTAATGAAGGTGTTGAGTTTACTGTTAATCTAGAAACAGAAACAGTGACAACGCCCGGCGGCACTGTGATCGCAATTGAAGTGGATCCATTCCGCAAACAAAGTCTGATCGAAGGTGCCGATGATATTTCATGGACGTTAAAACATGAAGATAAAATATCCGTATTTGAAGAAGCCAATAAAAAACAATTTCCATGGTTATGGAATGGTGCCAATTAATACACCCTCGTATTAATTGACTATTAAGCAGGTTTTATAAAGCGGATAGTGAGAGATCAACTGTCCGCTTTTTTCTTACCATTTGATGTAGGTAGCAAATATGGAAGTCATGCACCCTCAAGTCCAATTAATGGATACGACGCTTCGCGATGGCGAGCAAACACAAGGAGTGTCCTTTACTCCCGATGAAAAAGTCAGTATTGCCAAAGCCCTACTCCAATCCTTAAATGTGGATCGTATCGAAGTCGCATCTGCACGCGTTTCTAATGGTGAAAAACAAGCGGTTGCATCCCTAATGGCTTGGGCAGAACAAGAACATCTCGCTGATCGTATTGAAATTTTGGGTTTTGTTGACCATACCAAAAGTGTTGACTGGATCAAAGCCAGTGGTGCAAACGTCATTAATTTGCTGACTAAAGGCAGTGAAAAACACTGCATTGAGCAGCTGGGAAAGACGCCTGAAGCGCATATTGCGGATGTACGAGAAACAATATATTACGCGATTGAGCAAGGCTTAAGGGTCAATATCTACCTGGAAGACTGGTCCAACGGTTACAGCGACAATCCGCACTACGTTTACAATATGGTGAGTAAACTTGCCGACTTGCCCATTCAGCACTATATGTTGCCAGATACCCTGGGCGTCATGTCCCCCGATGAGGTACACAGTAGCCTATCTGATATGATTAGCCGTTTTCCGAGGCAGCTGTTTGATTTTCACCCACATAATGACTACGGCTTGGCAACGGCGAATGCCCTTGCCGCCGCTAAAGTAGGTATCAGCGCTATCCACTGCACAATCAACTGTCTCGGAGAGCGGGCCGGCAATGCTTCCCTTGCAGAGGTTGCGGTAGTATTAAAAGACAAACTGGGGATAGAATCCTCAATCAATGAGCAATATATTCATCAGATCAGTCAAATGATTGAAACTTTTTCAGGTAAACAGACATCAGCAAATGCCCCCATTATTGGTGCTGATGTGTTTACTCAGACCAGTGGGATCCATGCCGACGGTGATAAAAAGGGCGGACTTTATCAAACGGTACTAGGTCCAGAGCGTTTTGAACGAACCCGAACCTATGCCTTAGGAAAAATGAGCGGTAAAGCATCTTTAGAAAAGAATCTCGAAGCCCTTGATATTGAATTAACTGCAGATCAAAAAGCAAAATTACTCGACCGAATTGTTCAGCTTGGTGATCAAAAAGCCATTATAACACCTGAAGATCTTCCCTTCATTATTGCTGACCTGCTTGAAAACAAGGACTATTCTCACATCGAACTGATGAACTGTTCTATTACATCAGGTCTGAACGTTGACTCAACAGCAAGTATTAGAGTACGTATTGGCGATAAAATCTATAAATCAGCCGGTTTTGGTAATGGCGGCTTTGATGCGTTCAGTATGGCGATCAAAGAAATCATGCAACAGATTGGTTTCACATTTCCTAGCTTGGAAAACTACCAAGTACGCATCCCACCAGGCGGAAAAACCAGCGCCTTAACTGAGAGTTTTATCACTTGGCAGTATGAGGATAAGACCTTCCGCACACGCGGGGTCAGTTCAAATCAAGTTTTCGCTGGTGTACAGGCAACCATGCGGATGCTCAATAAGCAGTTGCATGAACACGTAGCAGAACGCTGATACTACCGTAGCCCTGGGTAACAACTAGGGCTAATCGTCACACATGAAATACATTCCGATTGTACGTATCCTCACAAATCCAACCCGCGAGACTACAGAAGTAAACTGTCATTCTATTATTGATAGTATCGGATAACATCGAGCATGAGCTATACTTGTTATATATAGCGCAGAAGCAATTACTGGCGAGATAATAATCCAACAACAAGAGCAACTTTAATTATGTTCACTATTTACTGCTATTGCATCATTTAAAAATAATCTTACTTTCATCGCGAACAAATCAACAAAATGCTTATAAAACCGTAATTTAATTGCGCAATTCTGTAATCAATGTCTACCTTTACATTAGAAATGAGAATTATCTCAAACCTGTAGATGCCACTTATGCAGATACAGATAGAACCATGTTGGGGGCTAAGAATGGGTATTTTTGAACATTACCAGCAGCGATACGAAGAAAGTAAAGAAGAAGAATATACGATTCAGGAATTCTTGAACTTATGTCGTGAAGATAAATCTGTGTATTCATCTGCTGCAGAGAGATTATTACGCGCAATTGGTGAACCCGAGATGGTTGATACAGCAACAGATTCTCGACTTAGTCGATTATTTTCCAACCGTATTGTTGCACGCTATCCTGCCTTTAAAGATTTTTACGGTATGGAGGATGCAATTGAACAGATTGTCGCTTATCTGAAACATTCAGCTCAGGGTTTAGAAGAAAAAAAGCAAATCCTGTATTTACTGGGGCCTGTGGGCGGCGGTAAATCATCACTTGCTGAGAAACTAAAAGACTTGATGCAAAATGAACCCATCTACAGAATCAAGGATTCACCGGTTAATGACCACCCTTTTAGTCTGTTTGATATCAATGAAGATGCAAATATTTTACTCAATGAATATGGTGTAGCAAATCGTCACCTCGGTCAGGTCATGTCCCCTTGGGCAGCAAAAAGATTGAAAGAATTTGGCGGTGATATCAGCCGATTTAGGGTAGAGAAAGTCTGTCCATCAATACTTCACCAAATTGCGATCGCCAAAACAGAGCCTGGCGATGAAAATAACCAGGATATTTCATCCTTAGTCGGGAAAGTTGATATCCGTCAATTGGAACATTTTTCCCAAGATGATCCCGATGCTTACAGCTATTCTGGCTCCTTGTGCAAAGCCAATCAGGGCATCATGGAATTCGTGGAGATGTTTAAAGCGCCGATTAAAGTACTGCACCCCTTATTGACCGCGACCCAGGAAGGTAATTACAACAGTACAGAAGGGCTGTCAGCGCTACCGTTCGAAGGGATAATCCTTGCTCACTCTAATGAATCGGAATGGCAAGCTTTTCGAAACAACAAAAACAATGAAGCATTTTTAGATCGGGTGTATATAGTGAAAGTGCCTTACTGTTTACGCATTAGTGAAGAGAAACTAATCTATCGTAAATTATTGGAAAATAGTGCACTGCATAATGCTAAATGTGCGCCGGGTACCTTAGATGCTTTAGCACAGTTTAGCGTATTATCTCGGTTAAAAGACCCAGAAAACTCTTCAATCTGTTCTAAAATGCGAGTCTATGACGGTGAAACGCTTAAAGATACCGATCCCAAAGCAAAATCTTATCAGGAATACCGCGATTATGCAGGGGTGGATGAAGGTATGTCAGGCCTTTCCACACGTTTTGCCTATAAGATCCTGTCTAAAGTTTTTAACTTTGATCATGTTGAAATTGCCGCCAACCCCGTGCACTTATTCTATGTTCTCGAGCAACAGATTGAGCGCGAACAATTTCCACAGGATATAGCAGACCGCTACCTTGAGTTTCTCAAAGGCTATTTGATACCCAAATACGTCGAGTTTATCGGCAAAGAAATTCAAACGGCCTATCTGGAATCGTACTCAGAGTACGGTCAAAATATTTTCGATCGGTATGTCACCTACGCCGACTTCTGGATCCAAGATCAGGAATACAGAGATCCAGATACCGGTCAATTGTTTGACCGGGAAGCACTCAATAATGACCTTGAAAAAATTGAAAAACCAGCGGGCATTAGTAACCCGAAAGATTTCCGTAATGAAATTGTCAATTTTGTACTGCGTGCCAGAGCAAATAACAATGGTAAGAATCCAGCATGGGTCAGCTATGAGAAATTGCGGACTGTGATTGAGAAAAAAATGTTCTCTAATACCGAGGAACTGCTGCCTGTGATCTCTTTCAACGGTAAAACATCGACTGACGAACAGAAAAAGCACGATGATTTTGTCGCTCGGATGATGGAGAAGGGTTACACAAGAAAACAGGTAAGGTTGTTGTCTGAGTGGTATTTACGTGTGCGTAAGTCTTCTTAATCAATTTTTTATCAAGGGGTTATGAGATGGCACATTTTATTGATCGTAGATTAAATGGTAAAAACAAAAGTACTGTTAATCGTCAGCGCTTTATGCGCCGTTACAAATCGCAAATAAAAAAAGCGGTATCTGATGCGGTAAATAATCGCAGTATCCAAGATATTTCCTCGGGAGAGAACATTCGCATACCGACTCGTGACATCTCTGAGCCTATTTTCCACCAGAGTAAAGGTGGGGAACGTACTATCGTTCATCCCGGCAATGACCAGTTTATTACCGGTGATAAAATTAACCGCCCACCCTCAGGAGGAAGTGGCGGAAGCGGCGAAGCCAGCAATACCGGTGAAGGTAATGATGATTTTAATTTTCAAATTTCTAAAGATGAGTATCTTGATCTTTTATTTGAAGACTTGGAACTGCCTAACCTACAACAAAATCAATTCAATAGCATTATTGAAATGAAAACTCGCCGTGCAGGCTACACATCTAACGGAGTACCCGCTAACATTGCTATTGTTAAATCGCTGCAGAAATCACTAGCTAGACGGCTCGCATTAACCGGCGGTAAAAAAAGACAGGTCAATGAATTACAAAATAAAGTGGATGAATTAACACAAAACGGTGAAGTTGAAGGCCAGTTCATTGCTGAATTAAAAAAAGAAATTGTGGAATTGCAGGCCAAAATTAGTAAAACACCTTTTATCGATACTTTTGATTTGCATTATAACAACTATGAGCAATATCCTGTGCCCAATAGCCAAGCCGTGATGTTTTGTCTTATGGATGTTTCCGGTTCAATGGATCAACCGACAAAAGATATGGCAAAACGTTTCTATATCTTACTGTATTTATTTTTAACCCGGACCTATAAAACCATTGAAGTTGTTTACATTCGCCACCACACCCAGGCAAAAGAAGTCGATGAGCACGAGTTTTTCTACTCACAGGAGACGGGTGGCACAATAGTGTCATCGGCATTAAAATTAATGGATAAGATTGTCACTGCCAAGTATCCTGAGAATGAATGGAATATCTATGCTGCGCAAGCATCCGATGGAGATAACTGGGCAGATGACTCACCACACTGCAGGTCCATCTTACTGGATAAAATCATGCCTAAAGTCCGCTATTACAGCTACATTGAGATCACCAGCCGAGCTCATCAGACATTGTGGCGAGAATATGAACAAATAGTCGACGATTACCCACAATTTGCAATGCAACATATCCGGCAATTAGAAGACATTTACCCTGTATTTCGTGAGTTATTCAAGAAACAAGCTGCTTAGGGAGCATCTGTATGTCACAGCATAATGAAAAGCAACTAGACGATGGCCCTGATTGGAGTTTCCCCCTACTCGAACAGTACCATATTGAAATTAAACGGATTGCGCAGTATTACCAATTAGATACTTATCCTAATCAAATAGAAGTCATTACCGCCGAGCAGATGATGGATGCCTATTCCTCTGTAGGCATGCCAATTGGTTATAATCACTGGAGTTTTGGTAAACGATTTATTCAAACAGAGCAAAGCTATAAACGCGGCCAGATGGGGCTAGCTTATGAGATAGTGATTAACTCTAACCCTTGCATTGCTTATCTTATGGAAGAAAATACGATCCCAATGCAGGCGTTGGTCATTGCCCATGCCTGTTATGGTCATAATTCATTTTTTAAAAATAATTACCTCTTTAAGTCATGGACTGATGCTGATTCCATCATCGATTACATGGTATTTGCAAAGAAATACATTGCTGACTGCGAAGAGAAGCACGGTATTAATGCCGTTGAAAACACGCTCGACTCTTGCCATGCTTTAATGAACTATGGCGTCGACCGATATAAACGCCCGAGTGAGCCTTCTTTAAGTGAAGAAAAACGACGCCAGCAAGAACGAACGGCCTACTTACAAACCCAAGTAAATGAATTATGGCGTACAATTCCCAAAAATATCGAAAAAGAGATCCAAACAGAGCCTAACTTTCCGACAGAGCCACAGGAAAACATTCTCTACTTTATCGAGAAAAATGCCCCGTTGCTGCAACCATGGCAGCGAGAAATCATTCGTATAGTGAGAAAAATCAGCCAATATTTTTATCCACAAAAACAAACTCAGGTGATGAACGAAGGCTGGGCAACTTTCTGGCACTACACTATTACTAACCACATGTATGATGAAGGTCTGGTATCTGACAAATTTATGTTAGAAATACTGCATAACCATACCAATGTAATCGCCCAGCCCCCTTATAACAGTCCTTTTTACTCTGGGATAAACCCATATGCCTTAGGGTTTGCTATGTTCACTGACATTCGAAGAATCTGTGAACATCCAACAGCGGAAGACAAAGCGTGGTTTCCCGATGTTGCTGGTAGCGATTGGTTAAAAACCTTGCATTTTGCCATGCAGAATTTTAAAGATGAAAGCTTTATTAGCCAATACTTGTCACCAAAGGTAATGAGGGACATGCATCTCTTTGCTACTGAAGATCATGACGCGAGTAAATTTATTGAGGTATCAGCCATTCACAATGAAGAAGGCTACCAGCAGCTTCGTAATAAATTATCGGCTCAGTTCAATTTAAGTAACAATGAACCTAATATCCAGGTGTTTAATGTCGAACTTAAAGGGAATAGATCGATCACATTACGCTATGTACCACATAATGAGATCCCGCTTGATGCTGTATCTGGACAAGAGGTAATTAAACATTTACATCGATTATGGGGATTTGATGTGAAGCTGGAACAACGCCATCAGAATGGTAATTGTGAAGTTATTTGCCAGTGCCTCAATGGCACTGGCTAGAAAAAAAATTACTTAATACGTTGCTCAAACGCTGCGCAAATATCATTCCACGTTTCATCGCGATATTGCTGCCAAATTAAGCCGGAGTTCATACCGTAGTTACGTACCACAGATAAGCTGTCATCAGGTACATTGTTTTCAGCAATCAACCTTAATTGCTGATAAAAATCTCTCGCTAAATGGCGCGCTTCAGGATGTTCAAAATAAATTTTCCCCAAAATCCGATACATATTATCAAAGCCATTAAGAATAAGTGCATAAACGAGGTTTCCTGAGAGGAAGGCCAGCTGATGCAACATATGGAAGTCATAGTCTGTATAAGCTTCCTTGGTATCCGGTAACATATCAGATTCAGCGATAATTTCTACGACTCGTTCCGGGTCACGCTTGATTGCAGCTCGAATGAAAATAACACTAATATTGGTGCGTGCTGATAACAGATCACGGACTAATTCAGGCAGCCTCTCTGGGTCTAATCGTACCAGGTCCTCTAAAATAGACAGGCTGGATGTTTCCCAAAAATTATTAACCTGCGTAGGTTTACCGTGGCGGATCGTTAGCCAGCCATCACGCGCTAAGCGCTGTAGCACTTCACGTAGCGTGGTTCGGGTTACCCCGATAAGCTCAGAAAGCTCCCTTTCGGCAGGCAAAATAGATCCTGGCGGAAAACGGTTTTTCCAGATCGATTCGATCAGGTACTCCTCAGCGAATCCCGCTGGACTTTTCGCTTTAATAATACCGTCATTACTACGCTTTATATTTATTCTTTTACTATCAGCAATATCCATTTAACTTCTCGACTTGGAAATATAACAGGTTGTACCTTTCGTGATCTTAGCATCAACAGGCATATCCGACCAGTCCTAAATGTGATACGAAAACTGGAATAAAGTTTTTCCAGTTTGAATAGCTAAATATAGCTAATTGCCATAACAATAATCCACATCAATAAAAGTAATGGCGCATGTCACGAAATTTGATTAAAATGGCGCGATTTTAAAATTCTTTAAACTAAATATTGGACAGCCACATGGATATGAGCCTTAGTTCGGCTATGAGATTAAATTTCTTAGGTAATTCACCACAATGGTATAAAATTGCAATTATTGCCTTTCTCATCATTAACCCGATCATTTTTTCTATCGACCCATTTATTGCGGGTTGGTTATTAGTCGTCGAATTTATTTTTACCCTCGCAATGGCACTCAAGTGTTATCCCCTTCAGCCTGGCGGTTTACTCGCGATTGAAGCGGTCGCGATTGGCATGACATCAGCAGGACAAGTTCAGCACGAAATCGTAAGTAACATTGAGGTTATACTTTTGTTAATCTTCATGGTTGCTGGTATCTACTTCATGAAGTCTTTATTACTTTATGTTTTTACTAAATTATTGATCAATATTAAATCTAAGCGCCTCTTAGCTTTATCATTTTCAATCGTTGCCGCCTTCCTTTCTGCATTTTTAGATGCGCTAACAGTCATCGCAGTGGTAATCAGTGTCGCAATTGGATTCTACAGTATCTACCATAAAGTAGCGTCAGGTAGTGATTCCAAGCATGATCACGATCATACCGATGACGACGCGGTACATGATCTAAAACGTCAGGATCTTGACGATTACCGTGCCTTTTTGCGTAGCCTTATGATGCATGCCGGTGTTGGTACTGCCCTTGGTGGTGTATGCACCATGGTAGGTGAACCACAAAACTTAATTATCGCAGAGCAAGCAGGTTGGCAATTCCTTGAATTTGCCCTGCGTATGGCACCCGTCACTGTACCCGTGCTTATCGCGGGTCTGGTAACTTGTTTCCTCGTCGAAAAATTTAAAATATTTGGTTATGGTGCTGAATTACCCGTTCCAGTGCGCCAAATTCTTGTTGAATTTGATCGACACGAAGACGCAAACCGCACATCACGCGAGCGCGTTAAACTGTATACCCAGGCTGCTATCGGCGTTTGGTTGATTATTGGTCTTGCTTTCCACTTGGCAGCGGTAGGCCTTATCGGATTATCCGTTATCATCCTGGCGACAGCCTTTAATGGCATTACCGAAGAGCATGCATTAGGTAAAGCGTTTGAAGAAGCCCTGCCCTTCACCGCATTACTTGCTGTATTCTTTACCATTGTTGCCGTGATCATTGATCAACACCTGTTCATTCCATTAATTGAATCGGTTCTTGCAGCTTCCCCCCATGATCAATTACCTTTGTTCTATTTAGCCAATGGTATCTTATCTATGGTGAGTGATAACGTATTCGTAGGTACTGTCTATATTACGGAAGTTAAAGCTGCATTAATGCATGGCAACATCACCCGGGAACAGTTTGATTTGCTTGCTGTAGCAATTAATACAGGTACTAACCTACCATCAGTGGCAACACCAAACGGGCAGGCGGCATTTTTATTCTTGTTAACCTCAGCGGTAGCGCCACTACTGCGCTTATCCTATGGTCGCATGGTTATCATGGCACTGCCTTATACGATTGTCATGACCTTAGTCGGTCTTGCTGCTATCTTGTTCTTGCTAGAGCCAGCAACGCAGACAATGCTGGACATAGGACTGATCCAGGCCCACGTAGCTCCGCTGCTCGATGCAGTGCAATCGGTTGGTCATTAAATCATTGAAGGTTTAAGTTAACCGGGTTACACAAGCTAAAAACGTCGCAATTTGCGGCGTTTTTTTATGCTTACATATTTTTATACTGAATTTACGCCAACGAAGCCGGGCAATATGGTATAACTAACGCTAGTCACTGATTTTTTTGAGATAGTATATGTATCAATTTATTTCGAACCTGCCAAAACAGCGGCTACCTTGGGTACTGCTTGCATTAACAGGTATGGGCTTAGAAGCATGTGCCCTGTTCTTTCAATATGTGATGAAGCTCGATCCCTGTGTGCTTTGTGTATATGAACGTGCCGCTATGATGGGCATTGTTTGCGCGGGTTTAATCGGCGCTATCGCACCAGGAAACCCACTGATTAGGTTTACCGGATTCGGCCTTTGGTTTATCAGTGCAGGTTCCAGCTTAAGTTTAGCCATTGAACATGTGGGCATTCAGCAAAACCCATCACCTTTTGCAACCTGTGATTTCTTCCCCAATTTTCCAAGTTGGGCACCACTGCATGAATGGGCGCCTTGGTTATTTAATCCAACCGGATTTTGTGACGAGATCAACTGGCAGTTTTTATCTTATTCGATGCCACAGTGGCTTATCGTGACCTCTTCGATTTATCTAATTGTGGCAGTTGTTGTTTTCATTTTTCATTTCACCCAGCTATTTTCAGCGAGCAAATAGGCAGTGTGAAATAAGTGCCGGTACCCACAACAAAAAAGGGAGTATTAATTTAATAGTCCCTTATAAAATCACGCGTTTTATATCACGCTTTATTGTAAATAGGTTAGCTGAAATTACTTAGCCATATTGACACAAATATGCGGTATCTTCCGCTACTTCAACTTGAAATTTGCTGTCAGCGGGCACCGCAAGCAATCTAATCAAATATTGAAATTACACTTCAATGTTACAAGCCCTATCGTAGCTGGTTTTTCTTGAGGTAACAAAAAATACAACTATTTTTCTATAATTTATAGTTTTTATGTATCTAATTAACTAGTTTGTTACTTAGAATATAGTTGAGATATCAGACTTATTACCTACAGATAAGTGGACATTGTAGAATTACAAACGAAAGATAACACAAGCCATACTTGTCATTGCTAAGTAATATTTAGATAAATTAAATATTCTAGTGATGAACTATTCTTGATTACTTCAAATATTCCCGTAGCAGGAAGAATGCACACAGGCAGCAATGTAATTTATTTGCGTCTAGCAGATATGCTCCGATTGTCAAAACCTCAGTTAATGGGACTGGATACTGATGGATACGAAATCGAACACGGATAATTGGCAACAATCGATTGCTCACCTTAAAAATCACATGACTAAACAGGGTGATGCCATGGTACCGCATGCTTACAAGACTGACGATGGTTTTTCTCTAGGCCAATGGGTTAGTAATCGCAAAAGGGATTTCAAGCAAGACAACTTAGAAGCCACAAATAAAGCCGGACTGAATGAGTTAGGCTTTATTTAGCGTACCAAAGACAAATAATTATTTGACTACATTCGCGTATGATTCTTGTTTGGTTCCCTCATCAAACATCGGAGTTTCTGGGAGTTTAACCCTGAAACCCTGAGCTAAATCTTTTGCCCATCCACCCCATTCGCCACATGCGGCGGTGGGGTCTAACGAGTTGAGTTTAGCTAACTGTTCTAGCGAAACTTTTCGCTCGAGCTGATTTATTGGCAGCTGTTGTAAAATCACACCCGCATTGTATAAATAAATGCGCAGTTCAGCAGCACTCGTTTTATCTGTGTCGGGCCTAAATAATATTGTATTTATTAATGCTTCTGCAGCTTCAGCTCGGAAAAGGTCTTCTTCGTGATAGTACCCGCGCCTAAACGGAATTAAACCATTTTTCTGCAAATACTTAGAATTATTATCTGTGATAGTTTGCAGTACATGAGCGCCACGCTCCGGAGACCGTTCACTCCAATCGTGCGCTTGACATAGCTTGGGACGTTGGCACTTAGTTAGTGTGTATGTTGCGTTAATTAGCCTACTGAGGTAACTATCTAGTTCTTCAAAATGCATTAAACCTTGGCCCGTTTTACTTAATTCCTCAACACTTTGTCTTAGTTCCAGCTGAGCTTTCGATATTGGGTCATTACCTGAATAATAATATATATTGTTAAAAAAGTCCTTGTAACCGGCGAGTTGCAGGTTGGTTTCAAATAGCTGTCTATTTTTTAGTTTTATCGCAGTCTCAAGTTTCTTTACTCTTCGCCTGTAAAACATTTCATTAAGCATGTACTTTCCCTAGTTATCATTTTTAATGCTCAATTCATATTAACAAAAAACTGCCCGTCACGGTAGATTGGTCGAATTATGAAACGATGGCCAATAAAATCGCTGAGGCTTTAATTGCTTCCATTCTGAATTAAAGTTATATTCGAACGGTCAAAAAAGTGCTTGTGACATCTTAAATACACTTCTCACTTTCCAAACCGAACCCTTAATGCCTATCCTACAGTGTTAATCATTTCAAATATTAGATCAGCACCAATAGACGGAAAAATATAATCAAAAAAATGATTGATACTTTCCCGAAATAATTTTGCTGTCGAAAAATAACGATTATTTCTAGCATGTTCATTCATGACTTTCCACAGCTGTTCAATAGGGTTGAGATTTGGACTGTAAGGAGGAAGGTAGTGAAGTGTGATGCCAAACTCTTTTGCTTTATCAACCACTGCATGATAGCGGTGATAACCAGCGCCATCAAGCACTAAATTAATTGCTTTTTGAGTCTTATAACGTTGCTTTATTTCATCTAAAAAGTGAATAATACTGTCACTGTTGACTGTTTTATATTGTGCTATAACTGCGTTAGATAAATTACCTAACTCGATTGCACCAACGATATTTAATCGTGTTCGACTGCCTGTTGTTTCAATCGTCTTATCTATACCTGTAGTATCAAACCTGACGTTATTTTTGTTGCTTGCGTTGGATGTACGGCGTCCATAAACAATAATACGTCATCACTATTTAACTCCCGCTTTAAGGCTTCATATTGCTCAACAAAAGCGGCTTGCTTTTCAAGATCGCACTTATGAGGCACGCCTTTAGGTTATTTATAACTAAAATCATGTTGATGAAGCCATTTGTTCATACCTGAAACAGAATAACAAATAGCCCAAGTATCTTTAATATACTGACAAATTTGATAGGTATGAAAGTAGGTATTTGCGGTGAGATGAGAAATCAATAATTTTGTTTTCTCTGCATTTAAATGACTGTCTGAGCCACCATTATTGGATGTTAATTTTTGTTCAATTAAAAAATAATTAATATGACGAGTAATCGTGGACTCATGAATACGTAAGGCCTGAGCAATCATTGATACTTCCAGCCTTCAGAACGTAATAAAACCGCTTTAATACGGTCACGCTCATTCCCGTCTCTCAATTTTGAGTGACGTAATTCTAATGCTGATTTTAGCTCTACTGATAATTTGATTTTATTCATTCCAGTATTCTGATCCTATTTACACAAAAATCAAGCATCTTCATTGATCACGGGGATACATCCATGACCATTGACCAAAATATGTTGTATAAAAAACAGTCAAATTAATTTTATCTGGGATCAATTACACGTCAACGTGTGCGGTTATAACGTGACAGAGAACTCAAACCAAATTTTCGTCCAAATAAATAACAAAAAACTGTGATAAGTAACAAAATATGCACCAAGGATAGTGTAAATAATAGCTTTCACACTTAGAATATAGCTTCATACTTCTAGCCTTTGTGATTACATATCAAACATTAACGCACTGTTGTGATTATTCCAGTTTGGTATTGAACCGTCTTATCGTTAGATTTAACGCTGTATTTTTTGTTTATATTACCCTGGAGTATAACTATGTTAAGTGTCGACACTATGGAAAAAGTGGATTTAAGCGGTATTAATTCACTTGCCGATGTTGTTAACACCACATGTCAAAAGTTTGCAGATAAACCTGCATATACATGTTTAGGTAAAACGCATACTTTTAAAGAAATTGATGAATTATCTGCAGCATTTGCAGCCTATTTACAAAATTACACGGCACTGCAACCTGGCGATAAAATAGTCATTCAGTTACCGAATATTACCCAGTATCCCATTGCTGTCTATGGCGCCACACGCGCAGGTTTAATTATTGTTAATACCAACCCGCTCTACACTCCACGGGAAATGCTGCATCAGTTTAATAATTCAGAAGCAAAAGCCATCGTGGTGCTTGCTGACTTGCTACCTGCAATAGAAAAAGTCGTGCCACAAACAGGTATAGAAACCGTTATCACTACCCATGTTGCCGATTTTCTCGCACCGCAAAAGCAGGCCAAAACAAGCCTAAAAAGCATTACCTTACTTGATGCACTGGCTAAAGGAAAAAATTCACAGTACACCCCATTAGCTCAAGACATTGAGCAACTTGCAGTATTGCAGTACACGGGCGGAACAACGGGTATTTCAAAAGGGGCAATGCTGAGTCACCGGAATATTTTAGCTAACACGGCTCAGATACGCTCCCGCATAGGCAAATTCGTCATTGAAGGTGAAGAACTTTTCATTGCGCCACTGCCGATCTATCATATTTATGCTTTTAACGTCACGCTTGTGTTGTATTTTTCTGCCGGTTCCCATTCGGTATTGATCCCGAACCCACGGGATATTGCTGGATTTGTTAATTGCTTAAAAGGCGTGCCATTCACTAGCTTTGCCGGTATTAATACCTTATTTGTTGGCTTGTGTATGTCACCTGATTTTCAGGCGCTAGACTTTAGCCAACTAAAATTAAGCATATCAGGCGGTACAGCGCTGACCTCTAATGCCGCTACGACCTGGAAGCAAGTAACCGAATGTGCGATTAGTGAAGGTTATGGCCTGTCAGAAACAGCGCCCGTACTTACCCTAAACCCGCCCGATAATGCCTACATAGGCTCCATTGGCCTACCTGTTATTGAGACTGAGATCCGTTTGCTTGATGATCTGGAAAATGATGTTGCTGAAGGACAACCGGGTGAGCTTGCTGTTCGTGGGCCACAGGTGATGCAAGGTTACTGGAAGTCAGAAGCTGAGACAGCTGGCGCAATGACCGCTGATAACTTCCTAAAAACAGGCGATATCGCTGTTAAATTAGATAACGGGTATTATAAGATCGTTGACCGCAAAAAAGACATGGTCTGTGTTTCTGGTTTTAACGTATACCCGAATGAAATTGAAGACGTGCTATCCAGTCATCCGGGGATTTTAGAATCAGCCGTAGTGGGCGTACCTTCAAAGCGAACCGGTGAAGCTGTAAAAGCCTTTATTGTAATAAAAGACAACACAGTAACTGAAGCATCAATTATCACTCACTGCAAAGAGTTATTGACCGCTTATAAAGTGCCGAAGCAAGTTAAATTTGTTACAGCGCTTCCTAAAACAGCAGTTGGCAAAGTACTGCGCCGTGAATTGCGCGATCAGTAATTAAATATTAATCCTGGTGTTAAAGCCGAATAGTATTCGGCTTTAACACCATTTGACTTTAATACTGTACC
>JBLHPA010000033.1:0-23144 GCA_047628235.1 Moritella sp. | reverse complement strand
AAATTTATGACGCGACATTATAGCCAGCAGTAAACAAAAAATCGAGCATTGCCACTCTATATAGCGCTTAAATATTTTTAATGCTTCTAATGTATGGATGAAAACAAAAAATTCAAGAAAAAAAACGATTTTTATGAGTAATCCTTTCAAAAAGTGTAAAATACATCTGTGATCATGCCCCTATTTGGTTAATTCGTCACCATCACAGCATTCCTCTTTCCCTATTCTTGCAAGATGCAAAATGCTTCAACATGGTTCGAGACAATCAAACTTGCACTATACTTATCAGAGAATATTCTCAAGCTACTTCAAAATGCTTATTTAGGGGAAATTATGACCATCGTTGAAATTGAGCGTGTATTTTTATGCTTTTGTAATCAGCTACAAGTGCTTAAGGATAAATATCCCAACACTGATTTAGCGACTCAAATAACCAACCTTACCGCAGATGTTCAAGTTATAAAATTAAAAGTCATGCGCATGAACTGTATAGATAGAAAAGAAAACAGCCAATTAACAGAATCTGTCGCGCGGCACATTCACGAGCTACAAAAACGGGTTGCAAAATTAAAACAGTCTTGTGAAATTGCTACTTTTGACGCCTAAGTCATACTTTCAGGTTTAAATCTTAATTTTTTATTCACACACTAGCGCAATTAACATTCCTGTAACTATACTTTTTGCAAATAACGGTGGATTGTTTGCGCTTCAAAGTTGTAGCTAAATAGCTAATCTATAGTAGCTAATTGAATAGCACTATTCACTCATTACGTCATCTATATATTGCGAGCAATCATGGATAATTTTGAGGGGATTTATGTGCGTTCATTTCAGCCCATAGCAAAGTTCTCAGCACTAACATTAGGGATATTTTCACCGCAGGCGCTATCCAGGGAGTCAGCACTCAATATGACTCAAGGCGTCACCGAAATAAGTAATACCGTTTACAATTTACACATGACTATTTTATACATATGCATAGCGATAGCACTCATTGTATTTAGTATTATGTTCTGGTCCCTCTACCGACACCGTAAATCAAAAGGGGCAGTTTCTGCGTCATTTCATGAAAGCACTACCATTGAAATCATCTGGACAGCCATTCCCGTCATAATTTTGATTATCATGGCAATCCCCTCCACTCAGGCTCTCATTATTATGGAGGATACCGAGAAGGCTGACCTAACTATTCAGATAACCGGTTCACAATGGAAATGGCACTACCGCTACTTTGATCATGACCTTGGGTTTTACAGCCGCTTGACCACCAGCCAGGCCGAAATTCATAATGAAGCGATAAAACAGCCCTATTACCTGAAAGATGTGGATAATCCCCTTGTTCTTCCCACTCACAAAAAAATACGCTTCCTCATTACCGCTGATGATGTAATCCACTCATGGTGGGTGCCAGATTTTGCGGTAAAGAAAGATGCTAATCCTGGGTTTATTAACGAAGCATGGACCAAGATCGATAAGCAAGGCATTTACCGCGGACAATGTGCCGAATTGTGCGGCAAAGATCATGGATTTATGCCGATAGTGGTAAAGGCTGTGTCACCAGCACAGTTCGATGATTGGCTTGCTCAACAACAAATAATTGTTCAGCAACAACAGCAAGCAGAACAGCTTAGCTTAACGCAGACCCTCGGTATGGCTGAGATGATGAAACTTGGCGAACAGGTATACAGCAAAACTTGCGCCGCTTGCCATCAGGCCGGTGGTCAAGGCATTCCCGGCGCTTTCCCAGCACTGAAAGGAAGCCCGATTGCACTTGGTGACGTTAACAAACACATTAAGATTGTACTACAGGGCGTTGCGGGCACCGCAATGACCGCATTTTCCAATCAGTTAAGCAAAAAAGAAATTGCGGCGGTCATCACATTTGAGCGAAACGCTTGGGGCAATGATACCGGTGAAGTCGTTCATCCCGCACAAGTTGAGGCCGTATTAAGTGGCAACTAAGGACAGTAGAATGAGAGATATACAATTAAAAGATAATATCGACCAAGCTGTTGGTGATACCTCCACGACAGATACTGTCATCAGCCACCACGACGCGCCGATGGGTTTAAAACGCTGGCTGTTTTCAACCAACCATAAAGACATTGGCACGCTTTATCTTTGGTTCAGCTTGCTGATGTTTTTCGTCGGTGGGGCGATGGCAATGATCATTCGAGCCGAATTATTCCAGCCGGGTTTACAACTAATTGAACCCAACTTTTTTAATCAAATGACCACATCGCATGGTTTAATCATGGTATTCGGAGCCGTTATGCCTGCATTTGTCGGCCTAGCGAATTGGATGCTGCCGCTTATGATCGGGGCGCCTGATATGGCATTACCACGAATGAATAACTGGAGTTTTTGGATCTTACCCTTTGCCTTCTCGTTATTGCTGCTGTCTCTGTTCACCGAAGGTGGCGGTCCTAACTTTGGTTGGACCTTTTACCCGCCATTATCAACCAAATATAGTCCCGACAGTACCGCGATGTTTGTATTTTCCGTGCACTTAATGGGGATCAGCTCGATAATGGGGGCAATTAACGTCATCGTCACCATTTTGAATATGCGCGCACCGGGCATGACCATGATGAAAATGCCTATGTTCGTTTGGACCTGGTTAATTACCGCATTTTTACTCATTGCCGTAATGCCCGTACTGGCAGGTGCAGTAACCATGATCTTAACCGATAAATACTTTGGCACCAGCTTTTTTGACGCAGCAGGCGGAGGTGATCCGGTCCTGTTTCAGCATATTTTTTGGTTCTTTGGTCATCCCGAAGTGTATATCATGATCCTGCCCTCTTTTGGCATAATCTCGGCAATTATTCCGACCTTTGCCCGTAAGCAATTATTTGGTTACAACTCAATGGTGTATGCCACCGCATCTATTGCCATACTTAGCTTCACCGTATGGGCGCATCATATGTTCACCGTTGGCCTTCCCCTCGCAGCTGAATTATTCTTTATGTATTTCACCATGCTGATTTCAGTGCCGACAGGTGTAAAAATCTTTAATTGGGTGTCGACATTGTGGCGCGGTTCCATCACGTTTGAAGTGCCGATGTTATTTGCATTAGCATTTATCGTGCTGTTTACCATTGGTGGATTTTCTGGTTTGATGCTGGCCATCACCCCTGCAGATTTTCAATATCATGACACTTACTTTGTCGTGGCCCACTTTCACTATGTGCTGGTTACTGGTGCTGTATTCTCAATCATGGCTGCCGCTTACTACTGGTTACCCAAATGGAGCGGTTACATGTTCAACGAAACGCTGGGTAAGTGGCATTTTTGGTGTTCGCTCATTTCGGTCAATATTCTTTTCTTCCCGATGCATTTTTTAGGCCTTGCCGGCATGCCACGACGGATCCCCGACTATGCCTTGCAGTTTGCTGATATCAACCGGATTGTCAGTATTGGCGGGTTTATTTTTGGACTTTCGCAGCTCTTGTTTGTTGCTGTGCTGATCAAATCTGTACGCGGTGGCACTAAGGCGCCAGCAAAACCTTGGGAAGGGGCGGAAGGGCTCGAATGGACAGTGCCATCACCAGCGCCATATCACACCTTTGAACAACCACCAGAGGTCAAATAATGACCCAATCTAAGATTACACGGCAGCTACGGTTGCTGTCATTTATTGTTCTCGGCATGTTTGGATTCGGTTTTGCTCTGGTACCTCTATATGACGTATTCTGCGATATTACCGGACTTAATGGCAAAGACTACAGTCGCGCCTCAAACACATCCTTGAGCGCAGAGCAAGTTGATACCTCACGTACGGTGAAGGTCGAGTTTGTCACCTACTTAAATAAGCAATTACCCTGGCAGTTTAAACCCGAGATAAGCAGTATTAACCTGCATCCTGGCGAGCGCCATCAGGTAAACTTTATTGCCAATAACCTCAGCGAGAAAACAACGTTCGGTCGCGCGGTGCCCTCGATTAGCCCGGGGTACGGCGCGCAATATTTGGTAAAAACCGAGTGTTTTTGTTTTCAGGAACAAATGCTAGCAGCAAAAGAGCAAGCCATGATGCCCTTAATATTTTATATCGACCCTAATATTCCCTCGGACATATCGACCTTAACCCTCGCTTACACCTTGTTTAACAATGAAAAGACCGAAGTAACAATGCAATAGGAACCCTGAAATGCAAAATAAAACAGAACATATCAACGAGCCCAAAAACTATTACGTGCCAGCAAGTAGCATCTGGCCATTAGTCGGGGCGGTTGCACTATTCATTATTGCAATCGGAGCAGCAACAACGGTTCGTCTTTCCGCATCAGAAGGCACAAATAGTGGTATACCTATACTTTTAACGGGGATGGCAATTCTAACATTCATGCTGATTGGTTGGTTTCGTAACGTGATAAAAGAATCAATGAGTGGGTTATATAACAAGCAATTAAACCGCTCATTTCAGCTAGGCATGTTATGGTTTATCTTTTCTGAAGTCATGTTTTTTGTGGCGTTATTTGCAGTGCTGTTTTATTTACGTAATTTGTCTATTCCTTGGCTCGGCGGCGAAGGTAATAACGCAATGACTCATGCGATTATCTGGTCAGACTTCATCCCCAAATGGCCGCTCACAATTACGCCTGATGGACGGCAAACTGAAGCTATGGCATGGTATGGGTTACCCTTACTAAATACTGTTATATTAGTAAGTTCCTCGATCACGTTACATTTTGCCCACCACTACTTAATCGCAGAGCAGCGCGCTAAGCTTACTTTAATGCTGGCTGTAACAGTCGCGCTCGGCGCGGCCTTTATATTCTTCCAAGCCGAAGAGTATATCCACGCTTACCAAGAATTAGCGCTGCGGTTTGATTCTGGCGTTTATGGCAACACTTTTTACCTATTGACTGGGTTCCACGGTCTGCATGTGACGTTAGGCGTTATCATGTTAACAGTCATGTTATTTAGGATTGTTAACGGCCATTTCACACCTGCTAAGCACTTTGCTTTTGAAGCATCCGCTTGGTACTGGCACTTTGTTGACTTAGTTTGGATTATTTTATTTCTGTTTGTTTATGTCATTTAACCTATTGGCGTTCGGCGACACATAATTGCAGCCCCTGAACATTCATGCTGCAATTCACTCCACTATCCACGCCACAAGTTTTATGCACTTTGACTTCCCCCTGATTAGCCTTTAAAATCTTCAGAAATTAGCGATGGAGATATGAAATGGAAACTTTAACGATCACCCGCCCGGACGATTGGCATTTACACCTCAGAGACGGTGATGCGCTACAACATACCGTCGCCGATATTAGCCGCTATATGGGGCGAGCGATTATCATGCCAAACTTAGTGCCACCAGTCACCAACGCTAACATTGCCCAAGACTATCGCCAGCGCATTCTGGATAATATCCCCGCGGGTTCCGATTTTACACCACTAATGACTATTTATCTGACGGACAATACCACGCCAGACGACATCTACGCGGCAAAAAAAACTGGTTTCATTTACGCTGCCAAATTATACCCCGCTGGTGCAACTACTAATTCAGCATCTGGTGTTACCTCAATTAAAAATATCTACCCAGCACTACGAGCGCTGCAAGAAACAGGAATGCCGTTGTTATTACACGGGGAAGTAACAGATGCCGACATTGATATTTTCGATCGTGAGAAGGTTTACATCGATACAGTACTAAAACCCGTAGTCGCCGATTTTCCGGGTCTAAAGATTGTTTTAGAGCACATTACAACGGCCGACGCGGTTGAATTTATCAATAACGCCAGCGATAATATTGCCGCCACTATTACTGCGCATCACCTGTTATTCAACCGTAATCATATGCTCGTCGGCGGTATTAAACCGCATTACTACTGTTTACCTATTCTCAAGCGTAGCAGTCATCAGGCCGCGCTGGTAAGAGCAGCAACCAGTGGTAGCCATAAATTTTTCCTTGGCACGGATTCTGCTCCACATGCCGATGACAAAAAAGAATCAGCTTGTGGCTGCGCTGGCGCATACACATCGCATGCCGCGATTGAGTTATATGCAGAGGTCTTTGAGCAAGAACATGCGCTTGATAGACTGGAAGCTTTCGCCAGTTTTAATGGCCCCGACTTTTATGCACTGCCACGTAACAGTGATACAATTTCCCTGCAAAAATGTGCTTGGAAAATCCCTGCCACACAGCCTTTAGGTAAAGAGGCACTGGTACCGATAAGAGCCGGTGAAACGATCGCATGGCAAGTAAAATAACCTGCTGACACCAGCGCTGCTGTAGAAGAACGATAGCTGACATGACTCTATTCTAGTGGGAAATTGTCAGCCTATTTCAAGTTAACATCTGCTGTGTCACACGAATCAAAGCTGTTAACCACTTCACAATTATTGCCATAACTCATTCATTGTTCTTCGTTTTATATGCTTTATCCAACCGAACTTTAAAAATATGCCTATGCTTAGTTTTATATCCAAGCCACTTCAAAATTCATGAGGTTAATATGCACGATCAATTGAGCACTATTAATTGGGCACTATTAATTAAACACTATGAAGTGTGATCATGCGGTCATTTAGAGCGGCCTCCAAACGAAACATTACGTTTATGCTATTCAGCTTTACCGTCATTACCCTCTGCCTGAGCCTCGGGGGTTGGCAATTGGCTCGGGCAGAGCAAAAACAGGCGCTGCTCAAGATGCCTGCGACGCCCCTTTTTTCACTCCATGACGTGGCTAAAAACGATCTGCATCGAAAAGTTTCCCTCACGGGGATATTTGATAATGAGCACCCGATACTACTCGATAATCAACTAAATAATGGGCATGTCGGTTTTCATTTATACTTACCCTTTATCAGTGATAAACAGGCAATACTGGTCAATTTAGGCTGGTTATCCGCAGGCTCGTCACGCGCCCAGCTGCCCGAGTTCCCTCAATTTACTGGGCAGTTCGCACTCAGGGGTACTCTGAGTGCAGAGCAGGGATCACCATTTTTACTGGGCAGAAATATTAGTAAAAAATCAGATTGGCCTCTCATGGTGCAGCGAACAACAACCCCCGAACTACAAACACATCTAAATTATCCCATTAAGCCACTGTTACTTCAACTTGATACCGATTCCAATATTGGCTTCAACAAAAATTGGAAAATCAGCGTGATGCCACCAGAAAAGCATACTGCATACGCCATCCAATGGTTCATGTTGGCTATGGCCATTTGTATCTGCAGTTTTTATTGGCTCAAACATGCCTAATTTTCAACCGCTAAAGCGAGACATAACAAGGAATAAAAATGCAGAAAAAACCACTGTACATACTCATTGGGTTGTTTATTCTCCCTATTTTAGCGGCTAAATTGGTGCTGATGAATGGCTGGTATCAAGGTGCCAATACCAATAGCGGTGAATTAATAACGCCGCCGCTTAGTCTACCGAGCGTCCCACAGGCCTGGTTACTACTTTATAACCCTGGCCAAACTTGTGGGCAAGTATGCCAACAGAGTTTATGGCAGATTCAGCAAGTACACACCTTACTTGCTGCCGAGGGCAAACGCATTCAGCGCTATATTCTGGCTAACAGGACGCTTACAAACCCGCCCATAATATCCAATCAAACAAATAATAGTGCGCTGAACATTCCTCAGTTGGCACTAGCAGATAAGTCCAGAGAACAACTTTCCGGTGATACCCTCTATTTAGTCGACCCATTAGGCAATGTATTTATGCGCTATCAATTCCCAGGTGAAAAGGACGCAGCCCTTAGCATTGCAGCGGGTTTATTAAAGGATCTCAAACGCTTGCTTAAAGTTTCTAAAATAGGTTAAACACTTCAAATGAAGCCAACAACAAGGAATGAGAATGCTCAAGCTGATTAATGTGACCATGTTGCTCGCGCTTTTAGTTATTGCACTGGGCGCGTATACCCGCTTAACAGATGCTGGACTGGGCTGTCCTGACTGGCCTGGCTGTTATGGCTTCAATGTAGTGCCGCAAACGAGTCAAGACATAACGGCCGCCCAGCAAGCCTACCCTGATAACCCTGTCAACACAGACAAGGCATGGAATGAAATGATCCATCGTTATGTGGCCGCCCTGCTGGGGTTAATGATCATGATTATTTTCATGCGCTGCGCCCGCCAAAAAAAACACTTAGCGCTGGCAACATCGTTAGCGCTACTGGTGTTATTTCAGGCCGCATTAGGAATGTGGACTGTCACCTTAAATCTGCGACCTATTATTGTGATGGGGCACCTGCTTGGTGGTTTTAGCCTATTAGCGCTGCTAGCACTATTCAGGTTACGCTTATCAGTTCCAGTACAAAGCAATACCAATATCATACAAAAAAAACAGGGAAAACGATTAGCTAGAATTCATATATTTTGCAGTATTTCGCTACCGATACTCATAATACAAATTGCGCTCGGCGGTTGGACAAGTTCAAACTACGCCGCCATAGTGTGTACTGAATTCCCGTTCTGTAATGGGGATTGGCCCAGCCAATTTAGTCTTCGCGATGTATTTAGTCTCAGCCCCATTGCTGATAGTTATCAGTACGGCGTTCGTGATGCAATTGCCCGAATGAATATACACATAACTCACCGGTTATGGGCTGTAATCACCCTGCTTTACCTGCTCTCTGCAGCCTGCTTATTACTGAAACATCGGCCAACTAAAAAAATAAAAATGGTAGCAATTATCCTAATATTAATTCTTTTTCTGCAGGTCAGTTTAGGTGTAGCCAACGTCTATTTCCAGCTTCCTATCGCTGTAGCAGTAGCGCATAACCTGGTCGCAGCACTATTACTCATTACTTTGATCGCATTGCTTTGGTTTAACCAACAGCAACTGCAGGAGGCTTTATGAACAATCACCCAGCAACGCTCGCACTCACTGCCAACTGGCGTGCATATTACCAATTAACCAAGCCAAAGGTGGTTGCACTATTACTATTAACGGCGCTTGTCGGCATGGTGCTGGCGCTGCCGGAACTACCTCCGGTGCGCTTATTGCTCCCGGCGCTGCTCGGAATAGGATTACTATCCGCCGCCGCAGCAGCCTATAACCATATTCTCGATCAACGTATCGATGCGATAATGACCCGCACACATAATCGACCTCTAGTGCAGCAAACTATCAGTACACAAAGAGCACTCATCTTTGCGACTAGTATGGCGCTATTGGGTATGTTTATCTTACTGGAATTTGTCAATACCTTGACAGCTTGGTTAACCTTTGCAAGCCTGATCGGTTATGCCGTTATCTATACACTCTATCTAAAACGAGCAACGCCACAAAATATAGCTATCGGTGGCTTAGCCGGTGCCACTCCGCCACTCCTTGGTTGGACGGCGATGACCGGAGAAGTGACTGGTCAAGCGTTGCTGCTGGTCATGATAATCTTTACCTGGACCCCTCCCCACTTTTGGGCACTGGCAATACACAGACAAAAAGAATACGCGAAAGCCAAAATACCGATGCTGCCAGTCACCCACGGTGCTGAATATACTAAAACACTGATATTATTATATACCTTACTACTTCTTCCGGTTACCTGGCTGCCTTGGTTAACGCAGCTAAGTGGCCTTCTATACCTAGTTGGCACTACTATTTTAGGGCTCATATTTATCCATTATGCCTATCGCCTCAAATTCAAACCGAATCGAAAAATAGCATTCCAGACATTCAAATTTTCTGTGGTACATTTAATGTTGTTGTTTATTCTGTTGCTTGCAGATCACTGGCTCATTCATTATTAACTATCGACTATTGCAAATTAACGACTGTAAATTAACGGCCATCAGCCATAGAAACTTAATTGTCCCCCCTAAAAAAGCCTCAAAATAGCCACTGCTACTGCAAGTGCACATCTCGCAGTGGTAGAACCTTAACCCAACAAAGTTTTACACTGCATTTTCAAATATTAATATACTTATATATGAGACAGAACTCTAATTAATAGCCTATCATGCTACTTGGCTGTTGTTTTTTTGAATTAAACCTCTATTATGGCAAAATAAAATTGAGGAATTAAAAAAAAGTTTAATTCCCTGGTTAATTTACCTAACAAATTAATTGTTAGTACTCTTTATTTAAGCTTATTTGATTAAGCATCTGCTGAGGAATTATCATGATCAGTGTATTCGATATTTACAAAATTGGTATAGGTCCATCGAGTTCTCATACTGTTGGTCCAATGAAAGCTGCCAAGCAATTTATCGACGACCTACGAGCGACAGGGAAGATCCGTGAAGTCACTAAAATTACAGTGGATGTACACGGTTCGTTATCTTTGACTGGTAAAGGTCACCATACTGATACGGCAATTCTAATAGGGCTAGCGGGCAATCTACCTGAAACCGTTGACATAGACTCCATTCCAGAGTTTATTCATCGTGTTGAGCAAACGCGTCGTTTACCCATCGGCCTACATTGCCATACTGTCGATTTTCCCGCTACGGCAATGAGCTTCATCGATGAGCCGCTTCCATTACATGAAAACGGTTTAAAAATTAATGCCTGGACTGAAGATGAATTAACCTTCTCTAAAACCTATTACTCTACCGGTGGTGGTTTTATTGTTGATGAAGAAAACTTTGGTTTAACCCAAGGTGAAGAAGCTGATGTGAAATATCCATTTACTAGTGCAGCTAAATTAGTTGAACACTGTAAAGAAAATGCATTATCAATCAGTGCTATGATGTTAGAAAATGAAATATCATTTCGCAGTGTAAATGATATTCATCAAATGTTTTCAAACATTTGGAAAACCATGTCAGAAGGTATTGACCGCGGCAGTCGAACGGAAGGACTACTGGCTGGTCCGTTACGCGTACCACGTCGTGCAGCAGCGCTTAAGCGCCAGCTAGAATCTAGCGATGGTTTCAATACAGACCCAATGAATATTATTGACTGGGTGAATATGTTTGCCTTAGCAGTCAGTGAAGAAAATGCAGCTGGCGGACGTATTGTTACAGCACCAACCAATGGCGCTGCAGGTATTATCCCTGCTGTATTAGCTTACTACGACAAATTTATTCGTCCGCTAACACGTGATGAGTATACTAAATTTTACCTTGCCTCCGGCGCTGTTGGTATCTTGTATAAGACCAATGCCTCTATATCGGGTGCTGAAGTTGGATGCCAAGGAGAGGTAGGTGTTGCCTGCTCAATGGCTGCTGCCGGCCTTGCAGAACTCATGGGCGCCAGTCCAGCTCAAGTATGTGAAGCTGCTGAAATTGGTATGGAGCATAATCTAGGTTTAACTTGTGACCCGGTTGGCGGACAAGTACAAGTACCTTGTATTGAGCGTAATGCCATTGCCGCCGTGAAAGCAATCAACGCTTCTCGTATGGCGATGCGCCGTACCAGTGAGCCTTGCGTTTCTCTGGATAAAGTCATTGAGACTATGTATGAAACAGGTAAAGATATGAATGCTAAATACCGCGAAACATCACGGGGTGGCTTAGCGATCAAAGTACTCAATGTGGATACGCTGAAAAAAGCGCATACCTGCACTTAATTAAGACATTATAATTTAATTGATACCAAACCAGAGTGATGAGCAATGCTACCATCATTCTGGTTTTTTTATGTGTTTATAACCCCTTGCCCTTTATTATCTGCAATCCGACTTTCCGGTAATTTTTAATACCCCATCTAAGTAACCCAATCTCAGTATGAATTAAAGCTTAACGCTGTCATTAAGTATTCACAAAGTCAGATTAAGCTATATGAGAATAATACTAATACTTTCAGGTGTTATTAGCAGTGAATACCCTTTCAACTAATGACTTTGTACCCAAAGTAATTTCTACTGATTAGGCAACTTATTCTATTAAAAACACTTCTGCAGTTTGGCTGTTCTGCAAGCATCAAGGAAAAGATTATATGACCGCGTTAACGCTACCCGATATGGGCTTTCTATATTGTGAAACAGTGTCAAGACCAAATCATGTCGCAGCAATGCAAATTTTTGAAGTTCCCGAAGACTATCAAGGCGATTTTTCCAGGGATTTATATGATCAACTTATGCAATTTAAAACAGTTGAAAAACCTTTTAGTTATAAATTACATACCGCCTATTCAGGATTAATGTACTGGCAAGAAGATAATGACATCGATCTCGATTATCATGTGCGCTATGCCATGCTGCCACAACCGGGTACCCATGAGCAACTCATTGAATATGTAGAACATGCCCATTCCAACTTATTAGATAGAAACCGGCCACTCTGGGAGTTTCATCTAATCAGCGGCCTCGCCAATAACCAAGTTGCAGCATATCTAAAAATGCACCACGCCTTTACCGATGGCGCCAAGGCAAATAGAATTATCCTTTCATATCTTTCACAGCAGCAAGACGGTGATTTGAAAGCGTTCTGGAGCCAAAAGGGATTTGATAACAAAGGTGATGATCCAGTAGTAAAAACAAGTTTAATTCGCAAACTATCAAAAACTAGCTCAACGCTACGTAAGCAAGTCTCAGCCATTCCATCCATTGTCGGACTCGGTTCTAAACTTGTATTACAAGGCGCCAAGGTTTATAAAGCTGGCATCCCAACGCCATTTACTGCGCCTAAAACGCCTTTTTCAATCAGTCCGAAGCGCGCTCGTCGAGCCGCAACCTGCATTTTATCGCTTTCAAGAGTTAAGAGTATTGGCAGAATGGCGGGCACAACGATAAATGATGTGGTGGTCTGTATTTGCGATATTGCTCTACATCGGTACCTATTAGATCTAAATTTTCAGCTAAAACAACCACTAATAGCGCAAATACCGGTTAGTTTGCGGGATAAAAATGATACAACGTCAAATAACCGTATCGCGATCACCATGGTGGAGCTTGCCCACAGTAATGCAGCCCCGTTAACCCGCTTGATGGCGATTAAAGAGTCATGCGATAAGCTAAAACAAGAAGCACAATTACTTTCTGATGAGGCGTTAACTAGCTACACACTTGCCAGCCAAGGGCTAGCAGTCATTAGTGAGATGTTAAAATTAGATACGGTGTTACCACCGGTCGGTAATGTACTGATCTCTAATGTGCCAGGTCCACGTAAACCCATGTATATGATGGGTGCAAAATTGCAGGAGTGCTTCCCCCTCTCCGCATTGCCGCCAGGAATGTCACTCAACATTACCCTATACAGTTACATGGATAAAATCAATGTCGGATTAATTGCCTGCCGGACAAGTTTACCCAACCTCACCAAGCTTTCAAATTACATTGAAGATGCCTTTGAAGAGTTAGAGCAAGTAGTGATGAGTAGCGCTATCGATATTGTTTCTGAGCAGATCCAGTTATTAGCCAGTGACTCCGAACTCTCTCGCAATATGCATAATGTTATAGAAGCAATTAATGATAACGCCTGTGCTACACTCGTGTTAAATACGGATGTGGAAACAAAGTACAAAAAAGACCCGGTTAAAAAAACCTTAAAGCTTGCAGAGTCATAACTCAATAGGCAAACCGCTACCGAGTGGGTAGCGGGATCACCTTAAACATCTCGTCGATCTCATCTGCAGACTTAAGCATGATAGCGCGGTCAACAATGTCACGGGTTAAATGCGGAGCAAAACGTTCCATAAAGTCATACATATAAGTGCGTAAAAACGTCCCCTTACGGAAACCAATCATAGTCGTGCTAGAGGTAAATAAATGGCTGGCATCAATCCGTACCAGATCACTATCAGTAGCATCATCAAAGGCCATCGTAGCAAGCACACCAACACCAATGCCTAACTTAACATAGGTTTTAATCACATCGGCATCAGTTGCCGTAAAGACGATTTTAGGCTCAAGTCCGGCGGCATCAAATGCACAATCAAGCTCAGAGCGGCCTGTGAAACCAAATACATAAGTAACTAACGAATATTTAGCAATATCTTCAACGGTGATCTTGCCCACTTTAGTTAGCGGATGACCGGGTTTGACAATAATAGAACGGTTCCAATGATAGCAAGGCAACATAACCAGATCGCTATACAGGTGCAGCGCTTCCGTCGCAATAGCAAAGTCCGCCGTACCTTTGGAAACCGAGTCACTGATCTGGGCAGGGGTTCCCTGGTGCATATTCAAAGACACATCTGGATAGCGTTCAATAAATCCTTTAATCACTTTAGGCAGCGCATAACGCGCCTGGGTATGTGTAGTCGAAATATTCAATGTTCCCTTAGAAGGATGGGTATGTTGGCTGGCAACAGCCTTAATACTTTCGACCTTACCGAGAATGTCCGCTGCAATACGAATGATATCTTTACCCGCAGGCGTAACTTTGGTTAAATGCTTACCACTGCGCTCAAAAATTTGTACACCAAGTTCATCTTCCAACATTCGAACCTGTTTACTAATGCCGGGCTGCGAGGTATAAAGGCTTTCTGCGGTAGCAGATACATTCAAATTGTGATTTAGTACTTCGACTATGTATCTAAATTGCTGTAACTTCATCCGTAATGTGCTCTATATTCCAAATAATTAATCTATATTAACAAAACAATAGCAGAATGCTGTTATTTCTTCTCGATAATATATTCTAGGGGTATTGTTAACCGCATAAATATTTAACAATACAATTAATTACCATGCCAGTCAAAAATACAATGACACAACTAGAAGATAATATTAAACCAAGTAAGGACACAGTCGATTATGCCCTAATCCTCACATCGGCCGTGCATGATATGAAAAATTCGCTGTGCCTGTTGTTGCAATCAATCGAATCAATGGCGGCAGACATACCAGAACCACAGCCTGATAATAAGCAGGCAACACAATTGGCAGATCTCCACTACGAGGTACTGCGGCTAAATAGCAGCTTGATCCAGGTATTATCGCTCTACCGTGATGAAAAAGATCAACTACCAATCAATATAGCCGAATGCTTTATTGCCGATTATTTTAGCGAACTCTGTATTAAAAATCAGATATATAGTCAGAACCACCAAATTTCGATTGATATTGATATTGATCCCGAACTTGTTTGGTATTGCGATCATAACTTGATCAGCTACCTGTTAGCCGATGTGTTTATTAATGCATTGAAATACAGCAGGAGGAAAATTAAAGTTTCAGCACAAATTGTCGATAACCATTTAGTGATCGAAATAGCGGATAATGGTCATGGTTATTCAGAAATAATGTTGCAAGCACAAAGCAATTCAATGGCGGAATTAAGTAGCAGGCAAGGGCGAACAGGTCTGGGTTTATATTTTGCCCGGCTGATTGCCAGCGCCCATATTAACAGGGATCAACAAGGCCAAATAACCTTAGCCAATGGCGGAGAGTTAGGCGGTGGTATATTTAGGTTAACGCTACCTTAACCTTGTTGTTTATAGTAATATTCTATAACAAGCAGTAAAATCAGGTTTATTATACAATGAAGCTAACAATAATAGTCATCGCTGTTGCTATACTCTTGTTTTTGGTGATAGGTTATAACATCACCTTGCAATACAAGCGTAAAGCAGCAACAGAAAAACGCCAAACGATAATAAAACATCGCCAGATTATTGAAGAGGCTGAAGATTTGCTGCTAAACGCAACTTCATTACCGTATAGTAAGGCGCTCACACTTGTGCTACATCGCCGCATGTATGACTCACTCATGGCGATCTTACAACTCGACACAAGTTTACAGCAAGTCCGCCAACGCTTGGTGAATGTAAAAACTCAGCTCACACAGATTAAAGCCAATCCTTCACAACAGGATGATTCCAGTTTTCGCAGTCCCAACACTGATCGCGAAGCCATTGTACTGCTTCAACAAGTAAAAAAGGTCAGGGGTGTATTACGATCAGAGCATGCCAAGAGTAAGTTAAATACACAAACCTATATCCTCGAAGACCGAAAATTAGAATTAATGCAGCTAAAAGTAAATGTCGATAACCTGTTGAAGCGGGCCTATGAGGCTCGAGCTGCACGTCAGTTCGGCTCCACCAAACAAATGTTACGTAAAGGTATTGATACTTTAAATACCATCAGTGACAAAGATGAGTATCTCACGAATAAACAACAAACCATGACTACTTTGCTAAATGAGATTAATGAACAATTATCACAAGCTTCATCTGAAGACTTAAAAGACAGACAAGAAAAAGAAGATACCAAGAACGAACTTGATCTGCTGTTTCAGCCTAAACAGAAGTGGTAATGGTAGGCACCTCGCCCATTTATACCCAGCCAGTACCTATTGACCCTCGGTCGCCATCAGCGATAACAGTTTAACAACAACGATTAACAGCAACAAATAGCGCGCCTAAATACATTCTGGCGCGGTTTGTCTATCAGGTCTTATTTTTGGATAGTAAGATCTTAGGTGGTGCGTTTTTAGCTGGAAAACGTTCGGCAGAAACGCGATTTATCATGCCATAATCGGCAAATACATCTAAGCCCAACAATTCTCGCCGGAGCATATCGAGCGCCAGGTATAAAGCCACAGTACGGATACCTTGCCTGCCCCAGCGCGGAATAAACATCAGCTGAGTATAGGTGTGCGCCTTAGTTGATAGCGCAAATGCAACCGTACCAACGGGCTTTTCAATGCTCCCCCCTTCCGGCCCTGCAATGCCTGATACCGATAAACCAAAATCAACTTGTGCATTGTTTCGTGCACCTTCGGCCATTTCAGCAGCCACTTCGATAGACACCGCGCCGTAGTTGTTTAGTGTTGCCTCATTAACATTCACCAAACGCATTTTCGCTGCATTACTGTAAGTCACATGACTGGAGTCAAGATATCCCGAACTGCCCGCCACTGCGACCAGTTCACTGGCAATCAAACCACCGGTACAAGACTCCGCAAGGGATAGCGTTTGCCCACTTTCCAATATCAATTGTTGCAGGTGTTGCGCGAAAGAGTCATCCCCTTCTAGCAGAATAAAATCCGCTAATTCAGCTTTAACTCTGCGAGCGGCAATGCTCAGGTCGTCAGCATGGCAGGATAACAATTTAACTTCAACAATGGGTAAACTGGCACGAAAACCAACGGTGACACTGCTGGGTAATTGCAGTGCCGTCAGCTGTTCATTTAACACCGACTCTGAAATTCCAAAGGTGACCAATTTAACCAAGACTGGCGCTGCTATGCTGGCAAAACGCTGTTGAATATCCGGTAACACCTGCTTTTGGATCATGGGCTTAAACTCACTCGGCACGCCGGGTGTAAAATAAAAGCGGGCTCGATTGAGTTTGAAGCTGAAACCACAGGCAGTGCCAACCGGATTATCAACCAGCTCGCTACCTTGCGGTAACCAAGCTTGTTTTTCATTACTTTTGGACAAAACTTGTTTTTCATTCTTTTGGGATATAGCACGGTTTGATTTCTGGTATTTTGCT
Source organism: Moritella sp. (assembly GCA_047628235.1). Classification (GTDB taxonomy): domain Bacteria; phylum Pseudomonadota; class Gammaproteobacteria; order Enterobacterales; family Moritellaceae; genus Moritella. Next base: position 5,844 of record JBLHPA010000033.1, on the reverse strand, counting down.
ATTAAATGATCAAACCACTCCTGAGAAAAGCTCAGGGGAACGCCCATAGCCTTTGCCGCAGCCTCTGCACTGAGATCATCCGAGGTGGGTCCAAGACCGCCATTCATGATAACAACATCGGCGCGTAAACTCGTTTCAGTGATGATATCAATCAAGGACGCCAAATCATCCGCAACCGTATGTCGGCGGCTAAATTCACGGCCTTGTTGAAAAAAATATTGCGAGATCCAAGCTGCATTGGTATCAACGATCTGGCCTGAAAGTACTTCATCACCAGTACTAATAAACTCAATACGCATTAGCTATCCTTAATTATGATAATGTGTTTTCTGTCAGTAAAAAATAACTTAAAGAAGGTAATATACCACAGCCACTGATTATCATTACCATGGGTAATGGTGTGCCATCATAGGCGCTCACGGCAAGGCCGGATAATGCGCCAAAGACAATCCCGCGGCAACCAGGTAAACGACAAGACCGCTAACCAAGACAGTTTTACGGCCATAAAATAATTGCCCGATGGCAAAGCCAAACAGATAGGTACTGAGCGTGGTTTGAATGATTTCAATCGGCACATGAAAGTCATCGGCAATACTCGGCATTGCAGGTAAACACATGCCAACGGCAAGCGGCGTTAACGCTGACAATAAAGCCAAAAAAGGAATTAAAAAGTATGTTTTTAAGGCAAAGCCATTTATATCATTGATTTGCCATATTATAACCAAACAACCTCAAGATACAGGATTCTGCGATATTGAGGTTATATTGGTATAACAGATCATTTACTTCCAGGTGTCGGACATATCGCTTTTATCTGCTTCAAATAATTGCTGACTGTATTTAAGCTTCGTTTCTTCAAGGTAGTTAATGAATATTTCAACGCCTTGCTGATAGTAACCCAGCCCCTGCTCAGCTTCGGCTGGCAACAACAGCATCTTAATGATCGAGGCATGACAGTGCTGTAAAGTACCGCGTAACATATCTGCTAAAAACGCGTCTTTCGTTTTGTATTTGCTGTGTAATACAATAAATTGCTGATGTAACTGATGCAGGGCATCATAGCGGTTGGCAACAGGCTGCCGGATAAGGTGGATCATCTCATCAACAAATTCAAAAAACAGATCTTGTTGTAAAATCGCAGTATACTGCACTGATAGTTTATCAGTCGCCACTGCGTAGTGAGCAAACACTTCGTCGACAAATCTGGCTTTATCAAATGTCTGTTCAGGCAACTTAATGTCTGCCTGCCTGGTTGGGGTAGCGTGCTCAATCTTAATGCCATTACCCAAATTATAACAGTTCACATCCGGATTTAAGCGCAGGATTTCACCCAGGCCCTTTGCCGACATCTGAAAGATAATAGTAGTTTCCACTTCAGCAACATGATTGCCCGGCGCGACCAGACTGGCGAGTGACTTCTTATCAAAAAGCTGCTTATCCTGCCCGGATTTATCGTAGTAGATACTTTTTTTACTGTGATGAGCATCGCTGGTAAAACCAAGATCCACACCAAACAGATAGATATTTTTAAAGCCCATCTGGGTAAAGAATGACAGCGCCAAGTTAGATACCGTCGGATTACAATACATTAATTGCGCCAGATTATCATTATCACAACCCAATTCAGGGTTCATTATGATCTCGGTAGAAGGCTCTACCATCTTTAGCCCCATGATCTGACGGTCAAACAGATCGATAACGTCCGGAGAGATAGTGTTGAGTGTCAGTAACGGGATCGATTTTAGATAGGCATCATCACCCACCGACTTCAGCACGCTGTGAGTCATCCGCGTACGTTCCATCTCTAAATGAAAATCGGGCTTAATGCCATATTCATACAAGGCACGTAACGTGGTACCACAACTGGCAAGAACGACCTTATCGCGGTTAGCAATAATATACTCAATATGTTCGTCTAATGACGGACCGTTCCCCAATACAAACACTGGCAAAGTGTGGCATTCAGGCAAAGGATCTACCTGGGCTAATAGCGGCACATGTTTATTTAAATTATGATATTGATGTGCCAACGCCAGTAATGAATCATCAAAAAAACCAAACCCAAATGCAACCTGAAAGGACTGCTTATTAAATTTCTCTAACGCATTATCCACCTGTTCGGTCGCATAGTGCTTATAACAGAAACTAAATGTTGAATCGTAACGTCCTTTCAGGATCAATTCATTGGATATGTCAGCAAAAAAGTCATCTTCATTTGCGCCCAAACACAGGTGCAGGCTGCTGTTATTCGCATCTAGCTGCTGTAATATACCCGCCCAATCCAGGGTGTATAAGCTGGCAAAGAAAAAATCATGCTCAGGTTCATAAATATAGAGCCGTTTTACATGATGCTTGCTAAGCATTAATGGCAAGTAATAACCTAAACCCAAGCCAAAACAGACCATCATATTTACCGCTTCCGGCAAAATCAACTCTTGCTTATGTTTACTGTTAACCTGATTAACCAAGCCCGTTAACTGATTTAAATATTTGACATGAACAAAATTAATCGGGTTCTCAATCTCATCGGAAAAATCAACTCGGGTTAGCTGAGGATTGAAACGGTATTGTTCAAAATCGATCATGCTATCACGAAAATAATCTGCACCGAGAATCAGGTTGTCATCTGCATCCACGAGGTGCAATTCATCATTCGCCTTAGCCAGTTCAAATTTACTTGGCTGATAATCGACAAATGATGCATAGATATCTGGAATATAGTGTTTGAAAGCCGACATGTTCGCAGCATATTGCGCCTGGGCATCAACCACGGGTATCTGTACATCTTGATAGATAGCATCAATTTCATGAGCGAGATCAAGGCGCTTCTTACGTTGCTGCTGCAACAGCTCTAACGCTTCAACTTCTGTTGCGATGTCGTGACTTAACTTATCCATAATAACAACCTAAACCTGTTTAATAGCGAGATACCGATTAATAGACCTTGCACTGCGCTTGGTGCTCACCTGCTGAGATTCCATTTCCGCTTTCGCTTGCAAGAGTTGGCGGATCTGGTGTTGATCATCAGTCATTAACTGGGTCAAAAAAATATGTGTTGCGGGGGCCAGTGTCGCCTCCAAATTAACAAGCTGCTCAAGCAGCTGCTGCCGCCGCACCAATAATTCATCGCAGTCGGCAAACTTATCAGCCGCTCTGGCCAGTTTAGCTTGCTCAGACAGCGCCGTAATACCAGCCATCAACTCTGCTTCAACCATTAGTTCTGCTTCAAGCTGTGCCATACTTAAGAACCGTTAGCCTGCTTACGCATCGCCTCAACTTTTTCTTTTTCAGCTTGCGGAATATTTATCCAGGCATCTTTTATTGGCGTGATCAGCTGGGTAATTTCATCCAGCGGTTCAACAGCGCGTTCTAGCGATGCATCATTCAAGCGGAGCTGAACATAGCGATATAGCGCATCAAAATTCTCTCCAATTTCTGGATAGATCTTATGATTAATACCATCAATTAAGCCCGAGGTAATATTAATTGATTTATTGATTGCTTTAGCCTTACCTTCAATATCTTTGCGCAAGATACAGCCTTTAGCAATAGCCACGGAGTCCAGTAGCCCCTGCAGCAGCATAAAAATAACTTGGTGATTATCTGCAGATGAAATACCACTTTCACGGCTAACTTGCTGATAACGTCTAATATTTGCTCTCATATGTTTTACCTAATTATTATTGATTTAATCTTATATATAAAAATAATGTCACTAACCCAGTACATTACGGATATAGTCACCCGTTGCATTGTATCTCGACACGACATTATCCATCGCCGTATATTTTTGTCTAAGCGTATCCTCAAAAGACGACATATACCGGTCGAGTTTAGATCTATCATCACCGAGTTCACGTAAATCGGAATTAAGCAACATTTGGCGTTGGGAAATAGTGCCCTTATTATTAAGGTTATTATCCAATACACCATTCATTTGTGTTGCTACGCCGCCATCACCAGCAAAAAGTTTGCCAAGGTCATCCAAAGCACCGTTTACCGCATCATCTAATCGTTGCGACCCCGCCTTGCCACCATTCATACCAAATGGACTAATTGCTATTAGCCCGCCCTCTTCTAACGAGATCCCAGCTGAATATAGGGTATTAAGGCGCCCACTGGTGCCATTGACGACTCCGCCCGTAATACTTTGCATCTGTTGCTTGATACTACGTGCAGTAGAATCGAATTTAAGGGTGCCGGTATCTGGATTGGTCAGCGTATTGATCGTGCTCATCAAACTATTATAACCATCGACAAATTCGAGCACTAAATCTTTGACAGCTGCATGGTCGGTTGCCGTGGAAAAATTGGCGACATCATTGCCGTCAGTCAAAGTATTGGCAGTGATAGATACGCCAGAAACCGCATGCGCGAAGGTATTGCTGTCTTCGGTAATGATATTACCATCGACACTAATAATGGCATTACTTGCGGCTATACCGGTCATGTTTGAAGAGATAATCGCCAGACTTGAGTCAGAAGTAAATATCCTTAGATCATTTTCCATGCCGGTTTTATCTGACGTGTACACCATCTTAGCGCCCAGATCAGAACTGATCACATTAGCGCTAATACCATAGTTGTCCGGTGCCTCATTTATCTTTTTTTGGATCGTTTGTAACGTATCGGTGACATTAACATCAACTTCAAAGCTGCTGTCTCCAGTATCAAAATACATCATGCCCTGGCCAGGCTTTGCCGAACGGTCAGGTAAAAAGTCAGACTCTAATCGCGCGCCCTGCGCCAGTTGCTTGACCTGCACATCAAACGATCCTTTCGGCACAACGCCCTTAGTTTGGATCGTGATAGGCAAGTTAGCCTGGCTGTTGCCATCGCTCGTGTTTGACGCTAATTCTACCGTACGCCCTTGGTATTCAATATTTGTCTTACTTTGATAAAAGGTATCCGTATTACCAAGTTTGTTGGTCACTGTTTGGAAGTCTGCCAGCGCTGATCTCAACGTACCAACCCCAGAGAGTTCTGTGGTGAGAGTGACTTCTTTATTATTTATACGCGCTTCTTTCGGCGTTTTTTCAGCGGCGACAAATGTTTTAATAATAGTCTCTAACTCTAAGCCAGAGCCCATCCCCGCCATAGTCATACCAGCCATGCGTATCCTTAAGTTTCACCGACAAATATTCCAAGAGGCAAGTATTTGCCTCTTGGAATAAAATCAACTATCAAACAATTTCATCAAGTAGCAACCCCGTGCTATTTGATATATCATCCTGAAACTTTTCAATGTTAGCGACCATTTTTAATACAGCTTCAGAAGGTAACTCTTTAAGTGTCTCACCACTTTCCGGATCGATGACCTTCACAATCATCCGACCTGAGTCGCCATGCACACTAAAATTAAGCTTCTTATTATTAACATCAAAATGAGTTTGCAGCGTTTCAGTTACTTCATGCAACTTTTGCTCCAACTCTTTGTCTTTTTGATAAACAGATGCATTTTCATCTGTTTTTGCCGCCTCCATACGCAAGCTTTGCTCGGATGTTGGTTCGATTACTGGGGTTGGTAACACAGGGGAAGTTGTTGTAGACGGTTTGATTACCGCAACAGGTCCAGAATACAAACTGGTGATCTTGTTATCTGCCATATGCTCAATGGACATCATAACCTCCGAAGACAAAAAAGCCCCACAATGAGCGGGGCAACAATATATTTAGCTTATTAAAGCAGTGACAATGCAACTTGTCCGCTTTGATTTGCCTGACTTAACATTGAACTTGCCGCCTGCTGTTGCACTTGATTACGTGCTAAGTTAGCAGATTCTGCCGCAAAATCAGTATCTACAATACGTGATTTAGATGCTGACACGTTCTCTGAAATATTGG
>JBLHPA010000032.1:0-23322 GCA_047628235.1 Moritella sp. | reverse complement strand
TAGATAGTAAGGTGAACGGTAAATTGCGCATTTTAATCAACCCAAACATAAATTATTCTGAAGACTCGTTGATTATATCGGCAAATGCGGTTTTTACTTAAATAAAAAAACCCAAGTTGTGACAACTTGGGTTTCCAATTTTTATCCAGTCATATTGCTATGGCTCGTTATTACTCGGCCATTGATCCGACGATTATCCTGCTACAAATTCTTCACCCAAGGTGATATTTGCTTTAAGCTCTGCCAGCATTGCATCACGTGCATTCGCCTCAAACTCACTGAGTTCACCGTAAGGCAGTACTTTTTCAACGCCATTTTTGCCGAGAAGAACAGGCTGGGCGAAGAATGTGGCATGCTCAGAACCGCCGTCAACATAAGTACATTCAACGATACCTTCTTCACCGCTCAACGCGTGAACTAAAGAGAGACCGAAGCGTGCAGCGGCCTGACCCATAGATAAGGTTGCAGAACCGCCGCCAGCTTTAGCTTCAACCACTTCAGTACCCGCATTCTGAATACGCGGTGTTAATGCCGCGATCTCTTCAGCCGTGAATTCAACCCCTTCAACTTGTGAAAGTAAAGGTAGAATTGTCACACCAGAGTGACCACCGATAACATTGATTTTAACGTCAGCGAGTGGCACACCTTTAAGTTTACTGATGAATGTTTCTGAACGGATAACATCAAGCGTCGTGATACCAAATAGTTTGCGTTTATCGTAAACACCTGCATTTTTAAGCACTTCAGCAGCAATTGGCACTGTGGTATTAACTGGGTTAGTGATAATACCGATGCAAGCATTCGGACATACCGCTGCGCATTTTTCAGCTAAATTACGGATAATACCCGCATTAATGTTGAATAAATCTGAACGATCCATACCCGGTTTACGGGCGACACCCGCAGAGATAAGTACCACATCAGCACCAACGAGTGCGTCTGTTGGATCCGTACCAGCAAAACCAGCAATAGTAACGTCTGTAGGTATATGACTTAAATCAACCGCAACACCTGGAGTTACTGGGGCAATATCATACAGAGATAGATCTGAACCAGCAGGTAATTGAGTTTTCAAAAGAAGGGCTAAAGCTTGGCCAATACCACCAGCAGCACCTAATACAGCGACTTTCATAGACGTCTCCATTATCTTAATTGTTTTATGTAGAGTAGTTGTTTTTATAGTAAAGCAACTTATTCACAAATCCCTTTAATCACCGCTACTTTACTGCAACATAGACAAAAAAACAATTAACAAGGCGTTATGGGATATAAATAAAGCAATTAACTAATAAAGTCGCCTGGCCAACTTACTATCTAACAATAATTAGGTTTCAGGTGAAACAATTGCGGCTGGTTAGGATTGAAATGCTAGCGCCTTTTTCTCTAATACCTTAAATAGCCATACCAGAATGCCATTTATTGCCAGATAGATAATACCGGCAGCAGAAAAAGCCATCAGCGCATCATAAGTTTGCCCATTAATCTGATTGGCGTACCCCATCACATCCATAATAGTGATCGAACTCGCCAGAGACGTACCTTTAAGCACCAGAATTACTTCATTGGAATAAGAGGGCAATACCCGACGTATCGCATGCGGAACGATAACCCCCAGTGTCTGCCAGCGATTCATACCAAGCGCCTGGCACGCGATCCATTCTCCACTGGGTACCGATTCAATCGCGCCTTTAAAGAGCAGTGCAGAGTACGCCGCTGTATTAAAGGATAACGCAATGATCACACAAACTTTAGCCTGACTGAGGTAATCCCACAAAAAGCTATTTTTGATCCACTCAAACTGTGACGGGCCACTGTAGACCAGAAATATCTGAATGAGGAGAGGCGTGCCAGTAAAGAGCAGAATAACCGTCCGGGCGAGTAAATTTAAACCGGGTATTTTATTGATCATAGCCAGTGTCAGTAACACCGCAATCATTGAACCAAACAGCAGACTGTAAAAGGTAATTTCAAGGGTGGTGCTTAAGCCGTTAAACAACAACCAAAAGTGATCTAAGGTCATTTTGCAACTCCGGCATCAAAACGATTAATATAGCTATTTAGATGCGTTAATAACCACTGGCTGATCAAGGTAATAATAAGATAGATGGCTGCTGCCGCGATTAGAAAGGTGAATGGCTTATAACTACTGCCAGACAAGAGATCGGCCTGCTTCATCAGATCCGTCACGCCAATTAATGAGACCAAGGCGGTATCTTTCAATAATACCATCCATTGATTACCCAAACCTGGCAGGGCCAAACGCCATGCCTGCGGCAATGTCACCCGCATAAAGCTATGTACAGGTCCCATTCCCAACGCCCGAGCTGCCTGAAGTTGCCCTTTCGGTACCGATTGGATCGCCGCACGCAGGGTTTGCGAAGCATAAGCCGCAAAAATCAACGATAAGGCCAGCACGCCACTCCAAAACGGACTGATATCGTAAAACTCATCCGTCAGGATAAACAGTAAATGGGTACCGCCAAAGAAAATAAAAAATACCACCAGTATTTCAGGTAAGCCGCGTAATACCGTCACTACCAGACTAACAGGCTTAGCGATGAGGGGCTGTTTTTGCATTTCAGCGACACAAAACAAGATCGCTAAAATCAGGCCCGCCAGCAGCGAACAAAGTGCAAGACCAAGGGTTATTTTTGTTGCATCCAATAATAATTGGAGCTGCAAAATATCCATAAAAACTCCGGACATCGACCTAAACTAATTGGGGAGGGCTAAACAAAAAGTGCCCAAAAGGCACTTTAAATAGATGATCTCGTTACCCTAATAACACTGGTCGAGATTAAACACGGTGCTTAATCATTAAGCAAGGCATCTATCAACAATATTTTCAGTTATTTAGCAAAGTATTTGGCATAAATCTTATCGTAACTGCCATTCGCTTTAATCTGTTGTAAACCAGTATTAATCTTTGCCAGTAATTCGGCATTATCTTTACGTACCGCAATCGCGAAGCCACTGCCAAAATATTTCTCATCAGTCACCGCTTTACCCACAGTTTCATAATCACCATCTGTGTGTTTAGTTAACCAGTCATGTGCTACTGCCGAGTCGGCAAAGACCCCGTTAATACGCCCATTCTTGAGGTCTAAGAAGGCTTTTTGGTATGACGGAAAGTTAAGCAACAACACATTTTCATCCGCATATTTTTCGGTCATATAAGCCTGATGGGAGGTGCCATTTTGTACCCCTACCGATTTTCCGGCTAGATCGACAACAGCATTGTATTTGCCTTTTTCTGCCACCAATACTGCCGAATTTTCGTAATAAACATCAGAAAAATTAACCTGTTTCTTCCGTGCAGGCGTCACATCCATCGCTGCAATAGCCGCATCATAACGACGGAACTTAAGGCTCGGGATTAAGCTATCAAAGGATTGATTCGCAAAACTACATTCTGCGTTAATTTCAGCACAAATGGCACGGGCGATATCAATATCAAACCCCTGGAATTCATTATTGGCATCCATCATTTCAAACGGAGGGTACGTCGCTTCAGTAACGAATTTAATTTGTTCCACTGCCATCGCCTGCGAGGCGGCCGATACAAGTATTAATGCAGTAAGTAATTTTTTCATTGGGTACAACCTTATTACTAATGTTTTAAATAATTTGTGAATTCTGGGCTTTGTGGTTGCGAAAAATGATCTGCACCACCAAACTCGACCACTTTGCCATCTTCAAGATAACAAACCTGGCTTGCCACTTTGCGAGCAAACTCGACTTCGTGGGTAACCACCACTTGGGTGATACCCGTAGCAGAGAGTGACTTGATTATTTCAGCAACCTGATTCGTCACTTCAGGATCTAACGCTGCGGTAGGCTCATCAAACAGCAATACTTCTGGCTGCATCATTAACGCCCGAGCAATTGCTACCCGCTGTTGCTGTCCCCCCGAAAGCGCTAATGGGAATACATCCGCTTTATCGACTAACTGTAATTGCTCAAGGATCTTCATCCCCTGCGTCCGTGCCTGCTGTTTTGTTTGCTTTAAAATTTTTACGGGTGCTTCAATGAGGTTATCCATTACTGACATATGTGGCCACAAGTTATATTGCTGAAATACCATACCCACTTTTTGCCGTAACACCTGACTGCGCTTGCGTAATTGTTTGTCGTTCACCGCTACAGAGAAATCAAATGTTTCACCGGCAATACTGACCGAACCTGTATCAGGTGTATCCAGTAAATTCAGTACTCGCAGCAAAGAGCTCTTACCGGCACCACTCGGGCCAAGCAAGACCAAAGTTTCACCTTTCGCACATTTGAGATCAATATGCTGTAGTACATCAAGCTGACCCCACGATTTACATATGTTTTTTAATTCGATGCTCATAATGGAAACTGAATATAATTGCACTGGATGTAGCTATAATAACCATTTACACTGCTAGATCAACATAAATATTCATTTTTATTCTGTTTTTATTCATAAAATCAATATTGGTCAATTTAGATAGATAAATTATGCCTTGCTGGTATCATATGCATAATTATTCAGTTCATCGACAACATGAGTCAGTCTGTACCTTACACTAGCCTGTTATGGCCAATAGTAATTGTAGATTGATCCAACTGATACGGTAAAATATAGCATGAGTGAAAAACAAAATTTATTGGTAAAAGCGTTTAAAAACCTGCTGAAAGACGAAAGCCTCGGCTCGCAGGGAGATATTGTCGACGCTTTGAAAGAGCAAGGCTTTGACAGTGTGAATCAATCTAAAGTCTCGCGAATGCTGAGCAAATTTGGTGCGGTGCGCACACGCAATGCTAAAGATGAAATGGTCTATTGTCTGCCTGCAGAACTAGGTGTGCCGACGATCTCCAGTCCGCTAAAAAGCTTAGTACTGGATATTTCCCATAATGAAACCCTGATCGTGATCCAAACAAGTCCAGGTTCAGCACAATTAATTGCCCGGCTGTTGGATTCATTAGGTCGCACAGAAGGTATTTTAGGTACGATTGCGGGTGATGATACCATCTTTATCACACCCACCAGCATCGCACTTATTGAGGAGCTTGACGAAGCGGTAAAAGATCTATTCGAATATATTTGATTGCCTTATCGCCTTAGTAATGCGCTCATCATGCCATGAGCGCATCCTCTTACGCCGTCAGGTTATCGGGAGTAAATAATACTAAGTCATGAGCATCGACGGCCACCGAAACCTGGTTGCCTATCAACATAGGCTGACGCATCGAAACAGCAAGTTCAACCTTAGATGTACCGTTACCTATCTCTCTCGCCAGCGCAATCGTGCAATGTGTTGTCATACCCAAAAATTGTTGATCGATAACGGTGGCTAAGCCCTGCTCATCGAGTTGCAACTGCAGTTGCTGCGGCCGCAATGCTAGCTGCACTGAGTCCCCAGTCTTGGCCTGTAATGCGCAGTTGCTATGTATAACCCCCAGCACGGTGTGCACACTGTGATCATCAATAACAACGGCATCAAGATAATTTACCTTACCCAAAAAGTCGGCAACAAATTTGGTGGCAGGTCGATTATATAATTCACTGGGGCTGCCAAGTTGTTCGATCTTCCCCTGGTTAAAGACCGCCAAGCGGTCTGCAAAGGCAAAGGCCTCCTCTTTACTGTGGGTCACAAAAATCGCACTCATATTATGCGACTTGAGTAATTGCCGCATCTCTTCAATGAGATGGTGGCGCACCTGGCTATCAATATTGGAAAAAGGCTCATCTAATAATAATAGCGTCGGCGAACAGGCAATCGCCCGGGCAATCGCAACACGCTGCTGCTGGCCACCCGATAGCTGGTGAGGATAGCGCAGTGCAAACTCAGATAAATTAACCAGATCCAATACATATGTTAAGGTTTGTTGTTGCTCCGCTTTGGGCAGTTTTTTCAGACCAAATAAGATATTATCGGTCACAGTGAGGTGCGGGAACAGGGCATAATCTTGAAAAATCATGCCCACATTACGTTTTTCCGGCGCTACATTTATCGCGTCATTATCGACAATATGCCCATTAATCTCGATACTGCCCTGGGTCGGCTGCAATAACCCTGCAATCAATTTTAGGGTGGTGGTTTTACCACAGCCACTGGGACCTAACAGGCATAAAATTTCATTCTTGCCCAGGGTTAAATCAAGTCCAGCTAAAATATCGACACCGGCATAACTGCAGTGCAGATCTGAAAGGGTTAAAGCAGGTGAAGAAAGTGCAGTCATCAATGCTGTTGCTCCAAAGAACGATTTAAGAAAATAAGGGGGATCAACCCAACTAAAACAATAACAATAGCCGCCAACGCGGCCTGTTCTAACATCTCGTCAGAGGCATATTGGAACACATAGGTCGCTAATGTTTCATAGTTAAACGGACGTAATAGCAAGGCGGTGGGCAATTCTTTCATCGACTCAATGAATACCAATAAGAACGCCGCGAGTACGCCTTTGCGGATCAATGGAATGTGCACCTTTCTGATCATACTGCTGGGGCTGTGCCCCAGTGTGCGTGTCACCATATCCAGTGAAGGGGATATTTTATCAATACTGCTTTCTACCGACCCCACCGCAATGGCAGAAAAGCGGATCAAATAGGCAAAAATAAGCGCGAAGGTCGTGCCGGTAAACACCAGACCCGGTGTCCAATCCCATAACCATTCGGTAATATCGTTCAGCAGAAAATCAGCCGAGGTTAAGGGGATGATGATCCCAATGGCTAATACGGTACCCGGCAACGCATAACCCATCGCGCTGATCCGGGCCGGTATATTGGCGTATTTCCGCCCCACTAAGCGGCGGTATAAACCAAGTAAAATGGCACAACATACCGCCAGAGAAGCGACAGTCACCGCAAGTAACAAACTATTCATGCTGTATTGCAAGAAGTCTTCTGTCCATGACTCAGCAAAATAATGCCAGGCATAATTCAGTAATACCATAAAGGGCAACAAGAAACCCGCAAACACCAGCAACCAGCACCAGCTCATAGCAAGCCATTTGGTCAGCCCGATTAATTGATAACGCACTTCTTGCTCATGCAACATGCTCTTTTGAAATACTTGCTGCTTACGCCGTGCAAAGCGCTCTAGACCGACAAATAATAAAATAACCGATAACGTCATCACCGACAGTTTTGCCGCAGCGGTTAAGCTGCCGTGACCAATCCAGGTATCATAGACCGCTGTAGTTAAGGTATTTACGGCAAAATAATTGACCGTGGCAAAATCCGCCACAGTCTCCATCGCGATCAGCGATAAACCAACCGCAATGGCTGGCCGAGTCAGTGGCAGTGAGACGCGCAGACAGCTGGCCAGTGCCGAACTACCCAGCACGCGACTGGCTTGAATTAAGCTGGTTGACTGTTCGAGAAAAGAGGTTCGGGCCAATAGATAAAGATAAGGATACAAGACCAGTGCCAGCACCGTCGCCGCACCCGGTATGGTTCTGATATCAAAAAACAGGTAATCACTGGCACTTTGCCAGCCAAACACATTGCGTAACGCAATCTGTACAGGACCTGCATAATCAAACATATCGGTATATATGTAAGCGACAATATAAGCGGGCATTGCCATAGGCAACATCAACGCCCATTGCAAACTCTTGCGCCCGGGAAAGTCACACATGGCAATTAACCAAGCCGCGGGTAAGGCAATAATACAGCTGAACAAACAAACCAGCAGTACCAATACTAAGGTGTTTTTGGTGTAATCAAGCAGCACGGTATCATAAAGGTGCTGAAACACGTCGCCACTGGGACCCAGAGCCTGATAACACAACGCGGCAACAGGCAATGCCAGGATTATCGCAATAAACCAACTACTAAAATGCCAGGGAAAGGCTAATTTATGATTCATGGACAGACAAAAAACTCCATAATTAGATACGCGAAAAGGCTGGCTAGCTACAACGTAACTATACCAACCTTCAAGTAAATATATTAGCTAAATGAATCCTTACCAAGCGATCTGATTAACCATTTTGTTTGCGGGGCAAACTTACAGGTCAAACTTGACTTCGTCCAGCAGTCGCAACGCTGCTTTACGGTGTTTCGCAATTTCTACTACCGGCATATAGTCGGCGTTGAATTCACCCCAAGATGCCACCAGATCAGACACTTTTACGCCCGCTTTTACCGGGTATTCCATATTAACTTCCGCATACATGGCTTGTGCTTTATCGCCTGACAGGTATTCCATCAACTTAACTGCATTGGCTTTATTTGGCGCATGTTTAGCTAATACCATACCTGATACGTTAACGTGCGCACCGTGGTTAAGCTGATTTGGGAAATTGATGTAAACAGATTCAGCCCAGGCAACTTGTTTTGGATCTTGCAGCATTTTACCCAAGTAATAACTGTTACCCAGGGCGACAGTACACACACCTTCTTTAATTGCTTTTACCTGTGCACGGTCATTGCCTTGTGGCTTACGGGCGAGGTTGGCTTTTAATCCTGTTAACCATTCTTTGGCTTCAGCTTCACCATGATGCGAAATCATTGATGAAATAAGAGCAACATTGTACGGATGTTTACCAGAACGAGTACAGATTTGACCTTTATATTTAGGGTCTGCCAACTCTTCGTAACTGATGTTAGCAACCTGGCCGTATTCAGCACGTGAAGTGTAGATATTACGTACACGCGTAGTTAACGCAAACCACTGACCATCTGGGTCACGGTATTTCGCCGGAATATTGTCTTTCAGCGTATCACTGACAACAGGCTGAGTAACGCCATAATCAACGGCATCAACTAAGCGACTAATATCTGTCGTTAATAATAAATCAGCTTTAGACAGTCGACCTTCACGTTTCATTCGGTCTGCCAGACCTTTCTTGGCAAACACAATATTCACTTTAACGCCAGTATCTTTAGTGTATTGTTCGAGGATCGGATTAAGCAAATTTGCTTGGCGATTTGAGTAAATATTAACTTCTTCACTCGCCAATGTAGTCGTGCTCACTAATGCTGTCGTTAGCGCCAATGCCGATAGACCAAATAGTCTTTTTTTCATCCTTACCCCTAAATACGAATAGTTTTCATTATGAAAAAGGAGTTTATAAGAATCTTAGCAGCTGTGCAAGCGTGAATGAGAACAATTATCACATTTGATTAATCGAATGTTATATCTGATGATGTAAATTAGAAAATAAGCAGTGTAATAATGAGGATAAATGGCTGAAAAATAGGCCGCAATGCACAAGTAAGTGCATTGCTCATCGACGGTATACTTTACACATCAACGTCGCTGGTACTGGCCATATTACCTTTGTCTTCTAACCAAGTACGGCGATCCGCAGAGCGTTTCTTTGCCAGTAACATATCCATGAGTTTCATGGTTTCATCCGCATCATCAATGGTTAACTGTACCAAGCGACGGGTATTGGGATCCATCGTTGTTTCCCGCAGTTGTAACGGATTCATTTCACCCAAGCCTTTAAAGCGTTGCACATTTACCTTGCCGCGTTTCTTCTCTGCTGCGATACGATCTAAAATGCCATTTTTTTCTGATTCATCAAGCGCATAAAAAACCTCTTTGCCTACATCAATCCGATACAGCGGCGGCATAGCCACATGGGCGTGACCCGCATCAACCATAGCGCGAAAGTGTTTTACAAACAACGCACATAATAAGGTCGCAATGTGCAAGCCATCCGAGTCAGCATCTGCCAGAATACAGATCTTGCCGTAACGTAAGCCGGATAAATCATCAGAATCGGGATCAATGCCCAGCGCCACCGAAATATCGTGTACTTCCTGCGATGCCAACACCTGCGATGAATCGACCTCCCAAGTATTCAGGATCTTACCACGCAGTGGCATTACCGCCTGAAATTCACGATCCCGCGCTTGCTTAGCTGACCCCCCCGCAGAGTCTCCTTCCACCAGAAATAATTCTGAGCGCATCGGGTCTTGACCCGAACAGTCAGTTAATTTACCCGGCAGAGCCGGACCACTGGTGATCCGTTTACGGGCTACTTTTTTACTGGCGCGCAAACGTTTTTGCGCGTTATTAATGCACAGTTCAGCCAGTTGTTCGGCCATATCGGTATGCGAATTCAGCCACAGTGAAAAGGAATCTTTAACCACCCCGGAAACAAAGGCAGCACATTGACGTGATGACAGCCGCTCTTTGGTTTGTCCGGCAAACTGCGGATCCTGTATCTTCACGGAAAGGATATACGCACAGCGATCCCAAATATCGTCTGGGGTAAGCTTGACGCCGCGTGGCAGCAAGCTGCGGAATTCACAAAATTCCCGCATCGCATCCAGCAAACCTTGGCGCAGTCCATTCACATGGGTACCACCGAGTGGGGTCGGGATCAGGTTCACATAACTTTCAGTGACGGCCTCTCCCCCTTCGGGCAACCAGATCACAGCCCAGTCAGCCATTTCATTATTAGCAGAACAACTGCCCACAAAAGGTACTTCAGGTAACGTAGACCACTGCTGCAATGATTCCATCAGGTAATCTTGCAGGCCTTGTTCAAAACACCAATTATGCTTTTCTTTGTTAACTTTATCGTCAAATTTAATCGTCAAACCAGGGCATAACACGGCTTTAGCACGTAAATTATGCACTAAGCGTTTAGAAGAGAAATTACCCGAATCAAAATAACTGGCATCTGGCCAGAAGTGAACCTTGGTGCCAGTATTACGCACTCCAACGGTGCCAATTACTTCCAGTTCCGACACTTTATCGCCATGCTCAAAAGCAATTTGGTAGACCTGTCCCCCCCGTCGAATGGTGATATCAACCCGCTTAGATAAGGCATTTACCACTGAAATACCAACCCCATGCAGACCACCGGAGAACTGGTAATTATCATTGGAGAATTTCCCTCCCGCATGCAATTTACATAAGATCAGCTCAACGCCACTCACCCCTTCTACCGGATGGATATCAACCGGCATTCCACGGCCATCATCCGTCACTTCCAACGATTGATCATCATATAAGGTGACGGTTATATTTTGGGCATGGCCTGCCAATGCTTCATCAACGCTATTATCGATAATTTCCTGGCCAAGGTGATTGGGTCGGGTGGTATCAGTATACATACCGGGTCTACGGCGCACAGGCTCCAGACCATTAAGGACTTCTATTGAGCCCGCATTATATTCTTGAGTCATGGGTTTCTTTGATTCTGTTAGTTACATCTATTTGAATGCAAGAAAGGTTAAAATAGCACTAAGGTAATGTTCAAAACCAACAAAGGAATGATCACCACCCTGCTCCACCGTTATTTTTGCTGTACAGTATTTTGCTTCTGCTTGGCGATAGTCTAACACTTCATCATGCGTCTGTAATAGCACCCAAAGCTTTTCAGGGGCTACCAAGCAAGTACAATCTAAAGCACGCAGTTCATCAATATGTTGTTCACCCAGGATAAATTTTCCCTGAGTATAGGGATTAGTATTTTCCCCGAGGTAATCCACCAATAGTTCATACGGCTTTACCGCGGGATTAATTAATACCGCTGGAAAACCAAATGTCTGACTCACTCGTGTGGCATAATAACCACCTAATGAACTGCCGACAGCACCAATCTGGTGCATTGGATATGCTTGAATGATTTGCTCAATTTGTTGCCAGGCGATACTTGGATAAGGAGACAAACTGGGAACTTCAATCGCTATTTCTGGGTGTTGACTACCAAGATAGTTAACCATTTCCAGGGCCTTAATCGACCTTGGTGAACTATTAAAACCATGTAAATAAAGCAGTAACTTCTTTGCCATTATTCAGCTTACCTCTTAATTAACTGCCACTAGATTAACGCTCGAAACACAATCAAACCAGCGAAAATGCTAATAACCGGTGGACTGTAGATCGGGATTAAAATCATTATTTGATAACCGCCAGACCTGAGTGGTAACAGAACCATCGGCATGCAGCTGTAGATAACGCCAGCCCGGGGCTCGATCATCTAAAGTGAAATCATCACACGCGGGTTTAAACTGAAAACAGGTCGAGGGCGATGCCATGTAGGTAACACCGTCATAAACGTCATCCAGCTGTTGGTGAACATGGCCAAATAGCACGTGCTTTGCCTGCGGATGCTTGGCTAATATGGCAAGAAAATCGACTGAATTGCGCAAAATATGCTGATCGAGCCATTTACACCCCACAGGATATACATTGTGGTGCAATACTACCAAGGCATGTTTATCTGGATAACATGATAATTGCGTATCGAGCAAAGTAAGCTGCTCCGGAGACAAATAACCGGCTGGCGAGCCACTTAACTGCGAGTCCAACAAAATAATTTGCCAGTCACCGATCACTTTATGTTTATCTGCCTGCACCCCTGCATCATGCAGCGCTGCCACCATAAGCGGTATATTATCGTGATTACCCGGCAGCCAATAACAAGGTTTGGCCAAACGATGTATATGCTCTGCAAAATACTGATAAGACGCAATGGTGTTGTCTTGAGAAATATCACCGGTGGCAAGCACAGCATCAAACGGCTGTTGATTCTGTAAAATAGCATCGATAACCCTGCGATAACTCAATTGTGTGTTTACCCCAAGCAGATTCTTTTCTGCGGTGGCAAATAGATGAGTATCCGTCACTTGTAATAAGTTGATGACATTATGTGTTGCTGATAACTTAGATATTTCCGCGCCCAAAATAACCTTTAATCCTTATCCTTTAATAAATCTTGCCCAACGAAGATGAACATTCAATAGCTGCTGTGGTAGCAATAATACATCAGACAGGCTCTTATAAATCACTAAGGATACCTTAACAATATGCTATAAATCTGTTGTCCAGCACACACTTCACTCATTCTGACAGAGCGTTACACTCAAACAACGTTAAGATTTTATAGCAGTAATACTCTCACATACTAGTACAGTAATACTCTTGCATATGAGTAAAGTAATATTGTAGCGCTAGTTCCAAGACCTTTGCAATGCTTCAACATTCAGTTGTAACCACTGGATCCCAATAATAGTCGCAGCATTGTTAATCTTACCTGTTTGGACCATGTCATAAGCAGCCTCTCGGCTAAAAACATGCACCCTAATATCTTCACCTTCCTCAGCCAGCCCGTGCACACCACTGGCCATACTGGCATCCACTTCACCAATATACAGGTCTGTCGACTCACTCGTTCCGCCGGGACTCGATAAAAAATTCATGACATATTCACGGCGGCCCAAGGTCAGCCCCGCTTCTTCCTGTGCTTCGCGCACAACTACGTCAACGGAATCTTCATCTGTTTTGTCAATCATTCCCGCGACAAGTTCAAATAACCAGGGCTGATCCGTGGATTCTATCGCCGGAATCCGTAACTGTTCAATTAATACCAGCTCATCCCGCCGAGGATCGTAAGGTAGTACAGCTGCAGCATTGCCGCGCTCAAAGACTTCCCGCTCAACGACGTCACTCCAACCTCCGGCAAACAAACGGTGCCTAAAGGTGTATTTATTTATTTTGAAAAAGCCACTAAACAGACTTTGTTTGTTGAGGACCTCAATATCAGATATATCATACTGAGATTGTATTCCTACCTGACTATTTTTCATTTACATCTCCACAAATATACTGATAATACAAGGTGACTGTAAATTTGGATAATTAAATTTAGAGCTTTCAGCTCGCACCTGATATAAGATTAAAAATCAAATTGCTAACATGTACGCATGCTTGAGTTAACATTAATCTTGCTAAGCAGTTATCACTACTGATGTGATGCAAACTCATAACGACAACGATTTACACTTAAGGTAACATTCAATGAAGTTTAATAAAATTCTTCTGGCTTGCAGCCTCGCATTTATAACACAGTCAGCGAGTGCTGATAACCTGCAGCAGATATTCGACCAAGCCTTAACCAAAGATCCAATCTACCTAGAAGCGCAAGCCAACCGTGACGCAGCACTAGAACAAATTACAGAAAAAGAAGCAGCCAATCTACCACAAATTGGTTTGACTGCCGATCTTGGCTACACAATGACCAGTGATTCAGCTATCGCCTCAGGCACACAGAACGGTAACGCGCTGCAAAGCACAGTCGGTATTGGTCTGACTCAATCTATCTATGAAGAAGGTAATTTCATCGCCGTCAGCCAGGCAGCCAAGCAGGCTGAACAAAGTGAGCTTGTTGTTCAGGTACAATTGCAAAGCCTGATTTTACGTGTCGCTAATGCTTATTTTAATGTTCTGGGTGCCAATGATACTCTGGAGTTTACCCAGCGTAATAAAGAAGCAGTTGAGCGTCAGCTAGAACAAACCACACAACGCTATAACGTTGGTCTGACAGACAAAACTGATGTATTGGAAGCCCAATCCAGTTTTGACTTGTCCGTTGCAGAAGTAATTATTGCCGAAAATACCCTCGCCAACAGCTATGAAGCCTTAACCGAAATCACCGGTCTGACACACATCAATATTGCTCCGCTCAATACCCAGCGTTTCAGCCCTGCAGCGCCTGACGGTGCGCGGGATAGCTGGCTAGCGACAGCGAACAATAAAAATTTATCAATCCAAATTCAGCGTATAGCCAAACAAATTGCCGAAGGTAACGTGGATTTAGCCGGTTCAGCGGACAGTATGTCCCTCAATCTGGTTGCCAATGCCGGCACCCGATACACTGATTACGGGGATGATAATAACAATGGCGGACAGGGCATTGAAAGCACAGTATCGTCAGGCGATATCGGGCTTAAATTCAGCATGCCGTTGTATACCGGTGGTGCAGTAACCTCGGTAGAAAAACAAGCGGCATATCAAGTCACCGCCAGTCAAGAACAGCTGACGAAGGCAAC
This sequence comes from Moritella sp., assembly GCA_047628235.1. GTDB lineage: Bacteria > Pseudomonadota > Gammaproteobacteria > Enterobacterales > Moritellaceae > Moritella. The sequence continues at coordinate 8,555 of JBLHPA010000032.1, read as the reverse complement.
CCGCGAAGTGCAGACTCAGATCCGTACTTTTTATAACAATGTTACGGCTGGTCTGAGCTCAATTAAAGCCTATGAACAAACCGTTAAATCTTCAGAAAGTGCGCTTGAAGCCACTGAAGCTGGCTTTAGTGTTGGTACCCGTACCATCATTGATGTTTTGGATGCTACCAAGGTGCTGTACCAATCAAAACAGGCCTTATCAGCATCTCGTTACAACTATATCATCAGTGTGCTACAACTTAAGCAGGCTGCCGGAACCCTTAGTGCTGAAGATGTTAAGTTAGTTAACGCAGGTCTCGAACCGCTTAGCTAACAACATTGCCATAAGTAATATGAGAGGGCGGCATTAAATGTCGCCTTTTTTACCTGTTGATTCCCAGTTAATACCATTGGTATAAAATAGCTACTCGCGTGAACGAGATTCATAATATGACAGAAACAAAAGTACCCGACAGCCAAAAAAAAGCCGCAAAAGTGATTGTAACCAAAGACAATACGCACTTCAAACTGGCATTTTTACATCCTAAAAACTGGCCACTGTTATGTGGCGTGAGCCTACTTTGGTTCGTGTCTTTATTACCAATTGCAGTGCAACAACCCATCGGTCGCGGCATTGGGCGATTGGTCGCAAAATTATTACCCCGACGCCTGAAAATTGCCCAACAAAATCTGGCTCTCAGCTTTCCAGATAAATCAACTGCCGAGGTCAATGCATTGGCGAAAAAAAACTTTGAATATACCGGGCTGGCCGTTGTGGACACGGCAAACGCCTGGTTTTGGCCCGACTGGCGCATTCAAAAGAATATGGTTGTTGAAGGCCAGGAACACATAGAAGCGGCTAAAGCGGCGGGCAATGGCATGCTACTACTTAGCGCCCATTTCTTAACCCTCGAGATATGTGCCCGCACCTTCGGCCAGATCAAGCCGGGGGTCGGTGTCTATCGCCCAAATAAGAATCCACTAATGGAATACTTGCAGTGCCGCGGCCGCACCCGTTCCAATAAGGCATTATTAGACCGCCGCGACGTTAAAGGCATGTTGAAAGCGCTGAACGACGGTGATGCACTCTGGTATGCACCGGATCACGATTACGGCGTACGCCGCAGTGTCTTCGTCCCTTTATTTGCTGTGGAAAAGGCCTGTACTATCACTGGCACAACCATGCTATCGGCCGGGAGTAATACCAAAACCTACCCGTGTTTTTCATCTCGGATGGCAGACGGCAGATACAAACTGATGATTAAAGCACCACTAGAAAATTTTCCGACCCGGGATCTTGAGCAGGATGCGATCACCTGTAATAAAGTGCTGGAAGAGGCGATACTCGAACAATTACCCCAGTATATGTGGTTGCACCGCCGCTATAAAACGCGTCCGGAAGGGGAAGCCAGTTTGTATAAGTAAGGACCTACCCAAGCGACTTCAAATATTTTGAATGTTCATGAGTATTAGTAGCGACAGAAACAGTGATGCCAATTAATCACATCACGGTTTCTGGCGCAAAAAACGCAGCGCCAACCAGAAGCTAAAATACTTACCATCAAACTACTATCGAGTCAAATAACGATCGTCTAACCAAATAACTGTCGCCAATATTCACTGACAACTTGGCGCTCTGCAATAAACTCCGTGTCTGGTACTATTCCCTTACGCCCCAATAGGTTAAGTCGGTGTATTTCATCACGCATTCTGCAGTAACTTTCGGTCAGCCCGTGGCCTAGCGCTTTGCTCATCAAACCTTCAGCCACACTGCAGCCGATGATCCGCACATTATCAGACCAGAGCTGTATTTTGGGTATACTCGCGGCATGACTTAATACCAGATACTGCATCATAAATTCAATATCCGTAATGCCGCCGGGTGATTGCTTAATATCAAATTCGCCGGGCTTGACTTTCAGTAGGTGATCACGCATCTTAAGCCGCATTTTTACCACCTGTTGTTTCAGTTTAACACTATCACGAGGCTGTGCGATCACCGCTCGTTTGACCTCATTAAAGCGGGCTTGAATAGACTTATCACCATATACCAAACGTGTACGTACTAACGATTGATGCTCCCAAGTCCAAGCGTCCTTACACTGGTAATCCAAGAAACTAGACACCGCACAGGCCAATACGCCGGAGTTTCCGGAAGGCCGCAGGCGCATATCTACTTCATATAAAATACCCGTGCTGGTTCGGGTACTAAATATATGCAAGATCCGTTGCGCTAAACGTAAGTAAAACTGGCGACTATCAATCGATTTATCACCATCGGTCATACCCACCGTTTCACAGTTATGGATAAAAACCAGATCCAGATCTGAGCCATAACCCAGTTCAATACCGCCCAGCTTGCCATAACCGATCACCGCAAAGCCCTGCTCGCCAGTTGCCAACACATTGTGCGGTAGCCCATGCTTTTCAGCGAGCTGCTGCCAGGCCAGGTTCACCACACTGTTGATAACAGCTTCCGCCAGCCAGGTCAGGTGATCACTCACTTTCATAATGGCCAATTCGCCGGCAATATCGGCTGCAGCAATGCGCAGTAGCTGGGTCTGTTTATATTGACGTAATGCCTCCAGCTGCTGCTCCATATCCTCCTCAGGAATACGCAACATAAACAGGCGTAATTCACTGCGATATTCATGCAGAGGAGTCGGATGATAGAGATGCGAAGGTACTAATAACTCATCTAATAAGATTGGGTGACTTGCCAGCTGTGCCGCAATCATAGGGCTCGCACCACACAAGCGTAATAACTGAGTCAATGCCAAGTCATTCTCAGCCAGCAATTCAAGGTAAGCCGTACGATTTAAGATCTTCAGCAAAAGTGCAATAATGCGCGGTAATAATGCCACTGCATCACTCTCCTTCAAAATCAAAAAAAGCAATTTAGGCAGTAACTTTTCAATCGTTTGCCGTCCTCGTGGTCCCACACTCTTGCGCGCACAATCAGCTTTGAAATGTGTGAGGTCCCGGGAAAATGTCTGCGCGGCTTGCTGCTCGAATCCATAGTCTGCGAGCAACTCAACCGCCTCATCATTGGATAGATCAAGATGCCACAAGTCCAGTGCGGGTTGCGATTCATCATTATTGTCATCCTCATCCTCCCCTATCACCTGGCTAAATTCTACATGAATATTTGCCATCACCTGATTCACATGGTGATAAAAGTCATCCCAGGTAGGATAGTTCAGCGCCGTGATCAAACGCGTCCGATCAATCTCAGTCTGAGGCAACGTTTGAGTCTGCGCATCATTGATCTGCTGCAATATATTCTCGACTCGACGCAGAAAGCAATAGCTATCGGTTAATACGGTATAACTGGTAGCACCAATTTCGCCTAACTGTTCCAGTACAACTAAGGTAGCAAGCAATGATTTAATTTGTAATTCAGTCTCTCTACCGCCCCGGATCAGCTGAAATGTCTGTGCGACAAACTCAACCTCGCGGATCCCACCACTGCCCAGTTTAATATTATCTTTTAAACCTTTACGTCTCACCTCTGCTTTAATCATCGCTTTCATATTACGCAGCGCCTCTATAGCACTAAAATCAACATAACGACGGTAGATAAAGGGCCGTAACATTTGTTCCAATTCTCGCCGAGTATCGGCCGTTCCGCCTAATGCCCTGGCTTTCACCATGGCGTAGCGTTCCCAATCTCTGCCCTGGTTTTGATAATATTCCTCAAAGGCATTAAAACTCATCACCAAAGGGCCTGAATCACCAAATGGGCGCAGACGCATATCAACCCGATAAGCAAAACCATCCGCAGTCACCTGATGAAGTGCTGCAATTAAGCGCTGCCCAAGACGTTGGAAAAATTTTTGGTTGGTCACCGAACGTAGCGCACCAACGGTATCGCCGGATTTAGGGTAGGTAAAAATAAGATCGATATCTGAAGAGAAGTTGAGCTCAGCCCCGCCTAACTTACCCATTGCCAGCACCAATAAACGCTGCTCGACTGCGTGTTTACTGACTGGCGTCCCTTGTTCCTGACACTGCCGTTTATGTAACCAATCTAGCGCACCTTCGATCAGGCAATCGGCCAGATGTGAAGTATGTGCCAAGCTTTCGTTCAGTTCAGCCCGTTGTGATAATTCACGCCAGGCAATAATACACATATGAAAACGGCGAAATTGACGCACTCCTTTCATTAACGCGGGCTCGGAGTCACAAGCTCCCAACTGGCTTTGCCATGCTGAAAAGACGTGGTCCTTACGTTCAGACACATGTAACAATTCTGATTGCCAGATATCAATCAACAAATGATCATTATTGATGCAACTTTCTGCGATAAAATCACTCAAACCAAAGATTTTTTTGGTTTCAGCTATCTCCACCGCTGACAACAACGGCAGCTCTGCGGTATAACGCTCACACCAGCGCAGCCAATAAACATTACTTACACCCAATAACACATCTGGCAGTTGACACTCAGTACTCATAAACGGCATCCATATAATAAAGACTTGTGATCCAATTGCTTAACAATATATCCTGAAGCAACGCGAGTGTAGAAATATTATGTCTCGCGTGTTATTACTTAACAATACCGGAACGACTTGAGCACGCGAAGCGATGACGCAGCATGACCACGTCGTTTTAGTATCAACATATCAAATCTACCATTAGTGGAGAAATTATGGCAGCTAAAATAAATTTCCCAGTCGTTAAAAACCAAACTACAACAAATCCCACAACAAAACATCATCAAGCAGCTTTCGCACTAAACGTAGAAGAAGGTAACGACAATGTCTCTTTTTGAAACTATCATATCGTCAGATTTATTACTTTTTCTGTTAGCCGATTTGGCGATTGCGCTCGCATTATTATCCGCGATGCGTTTTGTGACTGGCGCGGTAGACAACATAGACACTACGGATGAACTTGCACAACGGGACAACTTTGCCTTTGGTATCAGCCTGGCCGGAGCCATCTTTGCGTTAGGTATTGTACTTTCCGGCGCTATAACCGGAGAAAAAGCCGCCACTTTACCACTTGAGATCCTCGGCATGAGTCTCTATGGCCTAACCGGACTGGTATTAATCAAGTTAGGGCGCTGGATCTACGACCGAGTAGCGCTAAATCAGTTAGATAAAAATGCAGAAATAGCCCAACGTAATATTGCTGTCGCCATCGTTGATGCGTGCGCAGTGATCGCCACCGCTATCATAATTCGTTCTACCTTATTGTGGGCAGAAGGTTTAGATGTTGTCACCTTCATTGCTATTTTTATTGGCTTTATTCTCTCCCAAGCCGTGTTATTACTGATGACCCGCTATCGTGAACATCGTTACGCCCGCGGTAATCTTGGCACAACCATGCAACAGGCATTCAAAGATAACAATATCGCCGTTGCCGTCCGCCACGGCGGATACCTCATAGGAGTCTCTATTGCTGTAACAATTGCCAGCAATTATATCTACTATGATACAGATAATATCATGACTAGCTTAGGAGCCTGGATCGCCTTTAGCCTGATCATGCTAACCGCATTTAATTTACTGGCGATTATAGCGAAAAAAATAATTCTCAAAAATGTCGATATCAACAAAGAAGTCGACTTACAAAATAATCTTGGGGTGGCAACCATGGATATGGGCATTAATTTATCGATTGCGCTGCTGTTATCTGCGCTATTAATATAAAACAGTATTAATATAAAAAAGTGTTAATTTAAAGCAGTGTTATGCCAATAGATTACAGGTTAAAGTTCCTTTATTTTAAGCACATAGAAGCAGCGAGGAACTTTTTACCGGTTTATTGGACAAAATAGAATGCCTTTGGCGCTAATAAAATAAATAGTTCACTCGCCGCTTGACATATTATGTCTGACGGCTTAAAGTTAATCTCACTTAGACATAATATGTCAAAAAGGAAAAAGATGAACATTCATAAAATTGCAAATTACTTTAATGAGCTTGGCGACAAGTCAGACACCGGCTTTAAATTTGATTGTACGCCAATCGCAGGCGATGTGGATGTGCTGCAGGTTGATGTTGAAGGCCGTGAAGAGATCCCCATTTTTGTTTCTGTCACCGATGATCAGATACTCTGTATTGCCTATTTATGGGGTGAAAATGAAGTAAAAACAGAAATGCGGGTAGAAATGCTTGAAGCCATGCTCGAACTTAATATCCCAATGCCGCTATCATCTTTTGCCAAAATCGATGATATGTATGTTGTTTACGGCGCATTATCCGTCCAATCATCTATTACAGATGTAGAGCATGAGTTGGTGGTATTAAGTGACAATAGCCTGGAAGTCATCTCTGAATTATCCGATTATTTAATTTAAATCCTACTCCTGAGGAGAAGTTTTATGAGCATTTTTAGTAAAATTATTACCGCTATTCGCGGCGGCGCCCGTGAAGTAGGTGAAGAAATTGTTGATGCAAATTCGATGCGAATTTTTGAACAAGAGATCCGCGATGCAGAAACCCACCTCACCAAGGCTAAGCGTAACCTAACCGACGTTATGGCCAAGCAGATGCAGGCTAGTCGCGAACTTGAGCGGGTTAAAGCTAATTTAACGGAGCATGAAGGTTATGCCGTTCAGGCTCTTAATGCTGGCAATGAAGCTCTTGCATTGGAAGTAGCAGAAAAAATAGCACAATTGGAACAGCAGGTAAGCGAACAACAGCAGAATTTAGACAGCTTTACTAGCAGCGCGACTAAATTGAAAGACCTGGTAAAAAGAAGTGAACGCCAACTGTCTGAGCACCAACGTCAGCTGACCATGGTGAAGACCACAGACAGCGTACAAAAAGCAACATCAGCAATCACGGATAATTTTAGCGCCAGCAACTCTAAACTGCTCAGCGCCAAAGATTCTTTAGAGCGTATCAAGCAAAAGCAGCAAGACTTTGATGATCGCATGGTCGCCGCAGATGAATTACACGATGAAGACACAGATAAGGCATTAAAAGACAAACTTGCTGCTGCGGGCATTGGCCAGCAACAGAGTAATGCTAATTCAGTATTAGAACGCTTAAAAGCCAAACAAAATAGCTAATGTTCTAACAGTAAAATAAATGTATTCATCATCCTGATAGGAACAGTGCCCGTGATAGGTCACTGTTCCTATTTGTCATTCTAGCAAAGTCAGAGGATCGCCATGAGCTTCTTCAAAAATATCTTTAAAAAATCCACGCCGGCGATGCCTACTCGGGTACTCGATCATGCCAGCAAACTGATCCTTGGCGACATTATAGAGTTCAGCGATAGCTTCACCATACCCAGTGACATTCGCCAACAAAAATTTGAAGTTGTTGCTATTGAGACGTTTGAATTTGAACATCAACATTACCCTCGTTTCAAATTGCAGGGCAATCAACAAACCTATATCTGGCTATCACTGCCTGGACATAACAGTAATAATTTCCAGCTGAGTATTGAATTAACCCGTGAAGAAGTCTCCCAGACATTTGATCTTGATGCTTTTAGTGACATTTTTGAAGACGGTTATACTGAATTGGCCAGTATTCGTCCCGTAACGCTGGGTGATTGGCATGCAGAAAAATATTATCAGCAAGATATGGCCACCGTTGGTTATCACCACCGGACAGATTTTAGACAGTCTGCGCCATCACAATATACCGAAGACAAGCAGGGCAGACAGTTTGAATTTTACCACCTGCAAGATACCAAAGAAAATAAGCTGATTGATATTATGGTAATGGATAACGGTGATACCGACGTATACTTGACCGTACAGCTCGGCAATGACAGTATTACTGGGTATTGGCCAATCGCATAACATTACATAATAGTTTGGGTGTAACCCTATATAAAGTTGTAAAGGCAAATTAAAGATGGCTAAATCACGTGAATTACCAGAAAAATGGCAATCCTCACAGAAAGCAATGAAGGCCGTTCAGGTAGCTTTTGATATGGATGAAAAGATCCAGTACAAGATCCGTAAAGCGGCACTGGATAATAACCTCAGTCCGTCGGAACAGATCCGTGATATTCTCGGGTTAACCGTGAATAAACGCCCCAAAAGACCCCGTTTAACCGTTTCTTTAAACGCTCAAGATTACACGGTACTGGCAGCAAGGTACGGCCTAAAAGCAGAGCAGCAACTTGAAATAAAAAAACTGGTTATTGAAGATTTAGTTACATTTTCAGCGCAATAAGCGCTGAAAAAACGATTATCTAACCGCTATAACCAGTAAGGTTGCATTGTCAGTGCTTGATGACGCGTTTGCTCCAATGCATCTAATAGTGAATGGTGTCGGCGCTGCAAGATCTTATTAATTTGCTTCGCCACCGCTGCGGGCTGGTGTTCTGCAACAGTTTTTAGCATCTGCAATACTTCCAAATCTTCAATACCCTGGACAATATCCTGCCAAGGCAAGCGAAATTTATCCCGTGCCGTGACTGAGTAATGATGACTAAAACAATGCCCAATCAATAAATTTTGCTGTAATTTTCGCTTTAGTTTCAGATAGCCTTCGCCATCAAGATGAGGCTTCGATAGGGGTGAATGTAGCACATCCTGCCAACTGGCTTCTAAATGCTGGTTAGAAAATCCCGCCACTGTCGGCTCTGTGGATCTGGAT